>JBAQWH010000514.1:0-2805 GCA_049298815.1 Thermoanaerobaculia bacterium
GCCGGATCGTCGGCGCGCCGGGTGAGCGTGCGTTCCACGCGAACGTTCTGCGCGCCGCGTTGAGGATGTTCACCGAGGACACTCCTCCGGGACGCGTCGTGACGAAGACCGTGTAGGCGGTTCCTCGGAGTTCCCCGGGGTTCCTCGGGGAACGTGAGGGGACTCGGTAGGTCCCCGAGGACCGATGCCGGAGGAGCTCCGGGCAAGGGCTCGCATTTTGCGCGTTCGCGCCGCACCCGTTGTTCTATGCTTCGAAGCAGGAGGAGCACTGAGGAATTGACCGAGCCGACCCAGCCGCTGACTGAAGCCGCCGAGCAGGAATGGACCGTAGACGACGCGAACGCGCTCTACATGATCGACCGCTGGGGAAGCGGCTACTTCGACGTCAATGGCGCCGGAGAGGTGACCGTGGCGCCCCTGCAGCAGAAGGGGATCGCGCTGCCGATCCTCGATGTCGTGAAGGAGGCGAAGGCGATCAACCTCGAGGCGCCTCTCCTGATCCGCTTCCAGGACCTCCTGCGCCACCGCGTCGAGGTGCTCAACGAAGCCTTCAAGAAGGCGATCTCGGAGAACAACTACCGCGGCGTGTATCGCGGCGTGTTTCCGCTCAAGGTCAACCAGCTCCGCGAAGTCGTGGAGGAGATCCTCGATGCCGGCCGGCCGTTCAACTACGGGATCGAGGTCGGCTCGAAGGCCGAGATCTTCGCCGGCATCGCGGTGCACGGCGACCCTGAGTCGCTCATCGTCTGCAACGGCTACAAGGATGCGACCTACATCCGGATGGCTCTGATCGGGCGAAAGCTCGGCAAGAAGGTGATCCTCGTCGCGGAGAAGGTTTCCGAGGTCGAGCTGATCACGAAGATCGCGGCCGAGATGAACGTCATGCCGTGGATCGGCCTTCGCGTGCGGCTCCTCTCGAAGGGCGCCGGCAAGTGGGCCACCTCCGGAGGGGAGCACGCCAAGTTCGGACTCTCGACGAGCGAGATCCTCGAGGCGATCGAGATCATGCACGCCGCGAAGATGGACGAAGCCTTCAAGCTGCTCCATTTCCACATCGGCTCTCAGATCCCCGACATCCTGACGATCAAGCGCGCCGTCCGCGAAGCGGCGATGTACTACGCGAAGCTCTACAAAATGGGGCATCGTCTCGAGTACGTCGACGTCGGCGGTGGCCTCGCGATCGACTACGACGGCTCGCGCTCCACGTTCCACTCGTCGATGAACTACTCGGTCGAGGAGTACGCGAGCGACATCGTCTACAACATCGCGGACATCTGCGACGACGAGAAGGTGCCGCACCCGCACATCGTCTCGGAGTCGGGCCGCGCAACCGTCGCGCACCACTCCGTCCTCGTCATCCAGGCGTTCGGCGCAATCGAGAAGACGCCGCTCGAGCCGCGCGAGGTCCGGCCGGCGGATCACAAGCTCACTCGCGAGCTCCTCGACATCGACGAGCGGCTGAGCGACCAGACGATCAACGAGGCGTGGCACGACCTCGTGCAGATCAAAGAACAGGCGCAGACGATGTTCGAGCTCGGCCTGCTCGACCTGCACGTCAAGGCCCGCGTCGAGTCTCTCTACTGGGAAGTCGCCGAGCGGATGCAGAAGATCGTGCAGACGATGGATCCGGAAGAAGTCCCTGAGGATCTCGCGAACCTGAAGATCGAGCTTGCCGACCAGCACATCTGCAACTTCTCGGTCTTCCAGTCGCTCCTCGACCACTGGGCGCTCGGCCAGCTCTTCCCGATCCTCCCGATCCACCGCCTCAACGAGAAACCGCAGCTCGAGTCGACCCTCGTCGACATCACCTGCGACTCCGACGGCAAGGTCTCGAAGTACATCGACCTCAACGACGTCCGCGAGACGCTCCCGCTCCACGAGCTCCGTCCCCACGAGCCGTACTACCTCGGCGTGTTCCTGACCGGCGCCTACCAGGACATCATGGGCGACATCCACAACCTCTTCGGCCGCGTCAACGAGGTCCACGTCTTTCTCGATCCGGACGAAGAAGCAGGCTTCTACATCGAGGAGGAGATCCCCGGTCAGCCGATCGGCGAGGTCCTCGCGATGACGCAGTGGGACTGGCGCGACCTGGAGAAGCGGATGAAGCAGCAGTTCGACGTCGCGATCAAACAGGACAAGCTGCGCCCCAACGAGGGGATGCGCCTCCTGCAGGACTACGAGCGGGGACTCAAGGAGCAGACCTACCTGACGATCTCGTAGGCGCTGGGCGTTGTGTCGAGACTGCAAATCTCACCGTTTTCTGTGGCAAGTGTCACCCGGGGACGTTCGCAGTTCCGGTAGCGTCACCGGGCCGCTTCATGTGAGCGGGCACAGCTGCGACGTGGGAACATGACCTTATAGTTATTCGTTGTGAGCCGTGCAACCCATGAACAACAGGAGATCAAACATGCGTAGAACGCTCGCGCTCTGCCTGATGCTGCTGGTCCTGGTGGCGGCCAATGCTTTCGCCGTCGGCGAGGCGCGCATCACCGGCAAGATCATCAGCAACATTGACAAGCAGCCGCTCGCGGACGCCGTGATCAAGGTCGAGGCCATCGAAGGCAAGACCTTCAAGCAGGAGTTCAAGGTCAAGAAGGACGGCACCTACGCCATCTTCCTTCTCGATGGGACGCTGCGTTACAAGTTCACCTTCTCGGCCCCAGGCTTCACGCCGTACGAAGAGACGGTGAAGCTGACGCTCGGCGCACAGAACGTCAAGGACGTTGCGCTCGGCAAGGGTGGCGGCACCTCGGCCCTCGCGGCGGAAGCGAAGGCTGACCCGGCCGTCGACGCGTACAACAC
>JBAQWH010000515.1:0-5266 GCA_049298815.1 Thermoanaerobaculia bacterium
GTGAAAGGTCGATGCCCAGATTGCCGTCCCCTTTCACACTTCACACTTCACACTTCACTCTTCACACTTCTACATCTCCTTCCAGAATCGAATCTCGTAGATCGGACGGCCCTCTTCGCGGTACTTCGCCTCGTAGTTCGTGCGGGGCGGGTCGTCCGGGCCCGGCACACGACGCTCGGAACGAAACTCCGCCTCGACGAGCGGTGCCGCACTCTCGAAGTACTCCCGGTGGTCGGTCACGTAGATGCCCATCCCGCCCGGAAGCAGGACGCGCCGGAACTCGGCCAGCACCTCGGGCCTGATGAGGCGCCGTTTGTTCTCCCGCCTTCTCGGCCAGGGGTCGGGGAAGTAGACGTGAACCTCTGCGAGCGAGGCGTCGGGGATCATCTTCTGCAGCACGAGGAACCCGTCGTGGTTGATCAGCTTCAGGTTGCGCAGGTGCCGTTTGATCACGCGGTCGCGGATGACTCGGTGATAGTGGAGCGACTTCTCGATCCCGATCACGTTGAGGTCGGGCCGCTCGGTCGCGGTCGCGATCAGGAAACGTCCTTTGCCCGATCCGATCTCGAGGATGACCGGATGGTCGTTGCCGAAGAGCTGACCGAAGTCGAGTGGCGCGAAGCCGCTCTCGCGCGGATTGATGGCAACGTCGGCGTCGGTGAGTTGCGGAGAGGTGGTGGGATGCATGGAGGGCGAAAGGTAGAACACGAAGAGTGAAGAGTGAAGAGTGAAGAGTGAAAGGGCGGGTGGGCTTTCACTCTTCACTCTTCTCACTTCACTCTTCAAACTCCTCCTCCCGCTACAATCGGGGCATGCGCATCCTAGGAGTCGATCCCGGTTCGGTGGTCACGGGATTTGGTGTCATCGACAGCGAGCGCGGCCGGCTCTCGCTGGTCGAGCAGGGAGTGATCCGGACGCGCCGCGACGCCGAGCTGCCCGAGCGTCTTGCCCAGATCTATGAAGGTCTGGGTGAGGTCATGGTCAGGACGAGCCCGCAGGCTGTCGCCGTCGAGACCCCTTTCGCCGGAAAGAACGTCAAGAGCCTCATCCAGCTCGCACATGCCCGCGGGGTGATTCTGCTCGCGGTGCGCGCGGCCGGGGTCGAGTTCTTCGAGTACAGCCCGCGCAGCGTGAAAAGCGCGGTCGTGGGATACGGCGCCGCTGAGAAGGAGCAGGTCGCGAAGATGGTTCGGATGCTGATCCCCGGCATCACGTCGGTCCGGCTCGTCGCCGACGCCGCCGACGCGCTCGCGATCGCCATCTGCCACGCGCACACGGCGGCGACGGCGAGCCGGTTGAAGATCCGCGCATGAGCTCCTCGCTGCCCGAAGAAGAGACCCTCGAGTCGGACGCCAGGTCTTCCGAGGCCGGGCCGCTCGCGCGCACCTTCAGCGCGCTCCGGTATCGCGACTTCAGGCTCCTCTGGATCGGCGCGTTCCTCTCGACGACCGGCACCTGGATGCAGACGGTCGCCCAGGCCTGGGTCGTCTACCGGATGACCGACTCCGCGTTTCTGCTCGGGGTGGACGGGTTCCTCTCGACCGGACCGATGCTGCTCTTCTCCCTCTTCGGCGGCGTGATCGCCGACCGGCTCGAGAGGCGGAAGATCATGCTGCTCTCGCAGTATCTGCAGATGGCGTTCGCCCTCACGCTCGCTCTGCTGATCTGGACCGACACGGTCAGGGTCTGGCACATCTTCCTGCTGTCGTTCCTGACCGGCAGCGCGCAGTCGATCAGCGGTCCCGCGTACATCTCGCTCCTGCCGTTGCTGGTCGACCGGAAGGACGTGCCGAACGCGATCGCGATGAACTCGATGCAGTTCAACCTCGCACGCGTAGTCGGGCCGCTGCTCGCCGGCCTGGCGCTCGCCGCATGGGGTGCAGCCGCCTGCTTCGCCGTCAACGGGCTCTCGTTCGTGGCGGTGATCATCGCCCTCCTCATGATCCGATCGCCCCGGGTCGTTCTGAGGGGGGACGAGACACGCGGGAGCCTGCTGGCGGAGATGAAGGACGGATTCCGGTTCGTCGCCCACCGGCGGACGCTGGTGGTCCTGACCTTCCTCGCCTTCGCGGGGACCTTCCTGAGCATGCCTCTGGTGACGTTCCTTCCGGTCGTGGCGGAGAAGATTTTCCGGGGAGGAACGGAGGACTACACGACGCTCCTGACCACCTACGGTCTCGGCTCGGTGACCGGCGCGCTCATGGTGGCTGCGACGGCGCATGCGGCGCGGAAGGGGAGGATCGCCCTCGCGCTGCAGCTGGTGATCGGCGTCCTTCTGGTCGTGTTCGCCACGTCCCGGGTCTTTGAGCTCAGCCTCGCCATCGCGTTCATCGCCGGGGCGTGTGTCGTCGGGGTCGTGTCGCTCTACAGCTCCCTCGTGCAGCTCTCGACGCCCGACGAGATGCGGGGGAGGGTCATGTCGATCTTCATGCTCGCATTCCGCGGAGGGATGCCGCTCGGCAACCTGATCGGCGGTGCGATCACCCAGCGCTGGTCGATCGGCGCGGCGCTCGCGATCAACGGCGTGGTCCTCGCAGCCGTGGCGCTGACCGTCCTCCTTCGACGGACAAATCTTGACGAGGCTGTGACGACTGCTACGTAGGGGCCGCATGCACCGCCCTTGCGTATAGAATCCCGGCCCGCCGCGGCGTGCTATGTGCATTCACCGCCGCGGCTTCACGAAAAATGGCTAAACAGAAATCGCAGAGCAGCAGCACTCTCAAAGACCCGATCTGCGCACCGGAATGGACCGACATCCTCCGGCAGATGGTCTTCATTCGCCGCTTCGAGGAAGCGACCGAGCGCGAGTTCCGCAAGGGCAAGATCGGCGGATACCTGCACGTCTACATCGGTCAGGAAGCGGTCGCCTCCGGCATCATCACCGCGCTCCGGAAGGACGACATCGTCTACTGCGGCTACCGCGACCACGCGCAGGCCCTCGCGCTCGGTTCCGATCCGGGCCGCGTGATGGCCGAGCTGTTCGGCAAGGGGACCGGCATCTCGAAGGGGAAGGGCGGGTCGATGCACCTGTTCGACGCCGAGCACGGCCTCTACGGCGGCTACGGGATCGTTGGCGGCCACCTCACTCTGGCGGCCGGCTCCGCGTTCGCCCTCCGCCACCAGCAGACCGAGCGGATCGCCGTCTGTTATTTCGGCGACGGCGCGATGAACATCGGATCGTTCCACGAGGCGATGAACATGGCCGGGCTCTGGGGTCACCAGGGGATGTGCCCGATCATCTTCGTCATCGAGAACAACGGCTACGCGATGGGGACCTCCGTCGAGCGGCACTCTGCGCTGACCGACCTGTCGGCCCGCGTCCGCGCCTACGACATCCCCACCGAGAAGGTCGACGGACAGGACGTCTACGCGGTCCGCGAAGTCGCCGACCGTGTCGTCGAGCAGGTCCGCAGGACCGGCAAGCCGTACTGCATCGAGGCGGTGACCTACCGCTTCTCGGGACACGGCGCCGCCGACATCCTCCAGCCCTACCGTTCGAAGGACGAGGTCGAGCAGAAGAAGAAGAGCCGCGACCCGATCACGATTCTCCGCGACCGGCTCTCCGAGGCCTGCGGCTTCACCGACGAGTCCTTCGCCGAGATGGACGCGTGGGCCAACCAGGAAGTGGCGAAGGCCGTGAAGTTCGCCGAAGAGAGCCCTCTGCCCGAGCCGGAGACGCTCTTCACCGACGTCGTCGCCGAGCACGGCCCGCGCCCGGTGCGCGAGAGCGAGCGGGAGTAGCGGGATCACCGCCCGCAGGAAAAGAAAGCCATGGCTGAAAAGAGTTACCGCGACGCGATCCGCGCTGCGCTGATGGAAGAGATGGATCGCGATCCGAACGTCCTCATCATGGGTGAGGACATCGGCATCTACGAAGGGACGTTCCGCATCACGGCAGGCATGCTGAAGACCTACGGGCCGAAGCGTGTGCTCGACACCCCGATCGCCGAGGCGGGGATGGTGGGCACGGCCGTCGGGATGGCCATGCTCGGGCTCCGACCGATCGTCGAGATGATGACGATGAACTTCGCGATGGTCGCCGCCGACCAGATCCTCAACCACGCCGCGAAGGTGCGCTACTTCTCCGGCGGCCAGGTCGACGTGCCGGTCGTCATCCGCGGCCCTCAGGGCGCCGGCGTGCAGTTGTCGGCGCAGCACTCCCAGTCGTTCGAGTCGTTCTACGCGCATTTTCCGGGCACGCACGTCGTCGCACCGGCGACCCCGGCCGACGCGAAGGGGATGCTCAAGACTGCGATCCGCGGAAAGGACCCGGTCCTCTTCCTCGAGAGCGCGGCGCTCTACGGGATGAAGGGAGAGGTCCCGGACGATCCGGACTTCACCGTGCCGTTCGGCCAGTCGCGCGTCGCGCGTCAGGGGAAAGACGTCACCATCGTCTCGTACAGCCGGATGCTGCAGCTGTCGCTGGTCGTCGCCGACAAGCTGGCGAAGGACGAAGGGATCGAGTGCGAGGTCATCGACCTCCGGACGCTGCGCCCGCTCGACATGGAGCCGGTCTACGCGTCGGTCGCGAAAACGCACCGCGCGGTCGTCGTTCAGGAGCAGTGGAAGCCGTTCGGTGCGGCCGCCGAGATCTCGGCGAGCATCACCGAGGCGATGTTCGACGAGCTCGATGCGCCGGTGGCTCGCGTGACCGGTGAGGACGTGCCGATGCCGTACGCCCGGAACCTCGAGCTTCTCGCCACACCGCACGAGCCGGACATCGTCCGCGCCGTGAAGAAAGTGCTCTACGCTCGTTGACGATTCGCGCGGACACGGGAGACCGTGTCCGAAGGTGGAGATGGAATGGCTGAGATCATCATGCCCAAGGTGGGCGACGCGATGTCCGAGGGGAAGGTCGTCCGCTGGTACAAGAAGAGCGGCGATGCCGTGAAGAAGGGCGAGCCGATCCTCGAGATCGAGACCGACAAGGTGAACCTCGACCTCGAGGCGGAATCCGACGGCACCCTCGGTGAACTGATCGCCAGCGAAGGGCAGATGGTGCCGGTGGGCGAGACGCTCGCCCGCATCCTGGCACCGGGGGAGAAGGAAGAAGCCCCGACGAAGAAGGAAGAGGCGCCCGCGGCGAAGGTCGAGGCACCGGCAAAGGCCGGGAGCGCCGAGGCCGAGCGCCGCCGTGCAACCGATCGCAAGGACAGCATCAAGCACTCGACCGGCGAGTACGCGGAAGCGATCGAGTCGAAGGGCCCGCGTCGCGACCGGACCTCCATGTCCGAGGCCGCCGAACCGGCCGTCGCCGGCGACCGCC
>JBAQWH010000516.1:0-3307 GCA_049298815.1 Thermoanaerobaculia bacterium
AGTCGTTAGTCGTTAGTGGTTAGTCGTTAGTAGAGACGCCTCCGCGGTAGGAGCGGGTTCCACTAACCACTAACGACTAACGACTCTCACGCATCGGCTTTGCACTAGCCTCCCCAGATGTGGTCCATAGAGCAATCGCGAGTCGGACGGATCGTCGTTCCGGATGCCGTCCCTCCAGGCTTCGCCCTCTTCTATACGACCGTCGACCATCGCGGGAGGATCGACGACGAGGTGGCGGCGGCTCTGACGTCGACGTCGCTCGAGCAGTTCGGCGTCGACATGACGCTCGCCACCTGCCACCAGGTCCACGGTGCGACGATCGTGCGGGCGCAGCGCGAGAACCGCTGGCGCGAGTGCGATTCCTGCGACGCGCTCTTTACCGACGAACGCCATGTCGGGCTCGGCATCAAGGTTGCTGACTGCTTGCCAATCAGCATGATCGACCCGACCCATTCCGTGATCGCGAACGTGCACTCCGGATGGCGTGGAGCGGTCCAGCGCATTGCCGCCGAGGCGATCGACGGGGCGCAGAGGGTGACGGCGTTCCGCCCCGAAGACGCCGTCGTCTTCCTCGGACCTTCGATCAGGATCTGCTGCTTCGAGGTCGGCGAGGAGGTCGTCGAAGCGCTTGAGGCTTCGTACGGTGACGTCGAGCCGTACGTCGACCGCCGGGCTGCGAAACCGCACGTCGATCTCCCGGGTCTCACCGCCGCCCTGCTGCGCGAGCGCGGCATCGCGCCCGACGCGATCCACGACTCAGGGCTCTGCACCCGCTGCGAGGGCTCGATGTTTCACTCATACAGGCGCGATCGGGAATCAGGCGGCCGTAACCTCGTCGTCGTCGCGCAGTAGACAAGACAGACCATGGCCAACTTCTCACCGCGCATGCCGAGCCGCCGCACGATCTTCCGTACCGGCGGCTACGCCTTCCTCGCCTTTCTTCTTCTTTTCATCGCCGTCGGCATCTGGGTCTACCGGCAGTCGACGGGACGGTTCGAGCTGCGGAAGCTCCGCCTGCCGACGCGGATCTACGCCGACCTCACGCCGCTCACGCCGGGCCTGCCGATGCGCCAGGACGACCTTCTCGAGAAGCTCGACCGCCTCGGCTACCGCAAAACCGAGAAGCTGGAGAGGGAGGGTGACTTCCGCCTCAGCGATGAGGGGATCGACATCCACGTGCGGTCGTTCGAGCATCCGTCGGGCGAGTACAAGGCCGAGCCGCTGCGCCTTCGCATCGCGTCGTCGCGCATCGAGAGCGTCGTGTCGCTCCGCGAGGCCCGGCCGCTCGAGCAGGCGGCTCTCGAGCCCGAGCTGCTGACCTCGATCCTCAGCGACCAGCTCGAGAACCGCAGTCCCGTTGCCCTCGCACAGGTTCCCCAGCATCTGCAGGACGCGGTCGTCGTGACCGAGGACGTCCGCTTCTGGCATCACCCCGGAGTCGATCCGTTCGGCATCATCCGCGCGGTCTTCCGCAACGTGAAGGCCGGCGGGGTTGCGGAAGGGGCGTCGACCCTCACGCAGCAGCTCGTCAAGAACTATTACCTGACGAGCGAGCGGACGTTCCGCCGCAAGATCATGGAAGCGTTCATGGCGGTCGTCCTCGATGCGCGGTACTCGAAGAAGGAGATCCTCGAGGCCTACGTCAACGACATCTACCTCGGCCGGAACCGCTCGATCTCGATCATCGGCGTCGGCGAGGCCTCGCGGTTCTATTTCGGCAAGCCGGTCTCCGAGGTCTCGATCGCCGAGGCTGCGCTCCTTGCCGGGATCATTCGGAGCCCGAACAACAACTCACCGTTCACGAAACCCGAGGTGGCGAAGAAGCGCCGTTCGACCGTGCTCGGGCTGATGCTCAAAGAGAAGAAGATCTCGCGCGAGCAGTACGACGAAGCGTTCAACGCTCCGCTGCCGAAGAAGCCGTTCCGGGAGAAGACCGGCCTCGGCTCGATCCCGTACTACGTCGACCGCGTGGTGCAGGAGATGGCGCGCGACTACGGCGTGAAGGACGTGAAGGGGCAGGGCCTCCGCATCTATACGTCGATCGATCTTGCGGCGCAGGACGCGGCAGCGCGCACGGTGGAGAGCAGCCTCGCGGCTCTCGAGAAGCGGAGCAAGCGCCTGCGCAACCGCAAGGACAAGCTCCAGGCCGCGCTGATCCACGTCGACGTTCCGACCGGCGAGATCCGCGCGCTCGTCGGTGGCCGCAGCTACGAGCGGAGCCAGTTCAACCGCGCGCTGAACTCGAAGCGCCTCATCGGATCGCTGTTCAAGCCGTTCGTCTACCTCACGGCATTCGAGCCGAGCCTCTCGAATCAGAACATCACGCCGGCGACGGTGGTCAGCGACACCCGATTCGTGCTGAAGCGGCGCTGGTCGGACGACTGGTCGCCGAGGAACTACGACGGGAGATATCACGGCGTCGTGACCGTGAGGCAGGCGCTCGAGCAGTCGCTCAACGCCGCGTCCGTACGGATCGGTCTCGCATGCGGGATCGAGCCGATCATCCGGACAGCACACACCCTCGGCGTCACTACCGAGATCGACGACGACAATCCGGCGGTCCTCCTCGGCGCCGTCGGCATCCCGCCGATCGAGATGGCCGACGCCTACACCACGATCGCGAGACAGGGAGCCCGGCTCCCGCTGCGCGCAGTCCGATTCGTGACCGATGACCGCGGCAAGCTGCTGACCGCTGCGAACGAGCTGAAGCCGGTGCAGGTCTTTCCCCAGCGCGACGTCTATCTCCTCACCAACGTGATGAAGGGCGTCGTCGATCACGGCACTGCGGCAGTCGCCCGGAGCATGGGGTTCAAGAAGACCGCAGCCGGGAAGACCGGGACGACCAACGACAAGCGCGACGCCTGGTTCATCGGCTTCACGCCGCAGACTCTCGCCCTCACCTGGGTCGGGTTCGACGACAACGATCCGACCGGGCTCTCGGGCTCGGAGGCCGCCGTGCCGATGTGGGCGCGCTACATGGTCGCCGCGACGGCCGGCCAGCAGGATGCCGACTTCGGAGCGCCCACGGGGATCGTCTTCACCGAGGTCGACCGTACGAGCGGAGGCCTCGCCTCACCGTACTGCCCTTCGAACCTCATCGTCCGCGAAGCGTTCAAGAGCGGCACCGAGCCCGGAGCCCCGTGCAGCCTGCACACCGCGCCGCTTCCGCCGCCGATGCCTGAGCCGATGGTCGACGAGTTCGGCAATCCGATCTCGATCGATACGAGCGGCATGACCGACACGAGCGGGCTCTCGACCTATCCGGACTCGACGCTCACCGGAGGCGTGTTCCGGACCGACACAGGAC
>JBAQWH010000517.1:0-5872 GCA_049298815.1 Thermoanaerobaculia bacterium
GCGCTCTTCCGCGCGGCGTTCCCGCGCGAGGCCGATCCGTTCACGCTGCTGCATGCCGCGCGCGCGATCGCGGCGTTCGAGCGGACGCTCGTCACGCGCGACCGCTTCGACGAGTTCCAGTCGGGGCGCTACTCGGCTCTCAGCACGAAGGAGAAGGAAGGGTTGCGGCTCTTCATGTCCTACGGCTGTACCAGCTGCCACAACGGCCCCCTCGTCGGCGCGAAGCAGTTCCAGAAGCTCGGCGTCGTGAAACCGTACGAGACCGCGGACCTCGGCCGCGCGGAGGTCACGAAGAAGGAAGGTGACCAGCACGTATTCAAAGTGCCGGCCCTGCGGAACGTGGCGATGACCGCGCCGTACTTTCACGACGGGAGCGTTGCGACGCTCGACGACGCGGTCGACAAGATGGCGTGGCACCAGCTCGGGATGAAGATCAGCGCCTCCGACCGGGAAGCGATCGTCGCGTTCCTGCACGCGCTGTCGGACATCTCGCGCAGTGAGAAGGAGCGTTCGTAATGGCGACGATCGAAGAGGTGGAACGCGACCTCATGCAGGCCCTGCTCGCAGGCGAAGACCCGCTGATGGACGTCCTTCGCACGCAGTATTCGGTGGCGCGGGTGAAGAGCCGCGACGTCACCGGCCGTGGGTTCACGACTTGGTTCGAAGTGCCCGCCGACCTGCCGCTCGTCGATCGGGATCTCCTTCACCTCGACGATCTGCAGGTGTCGCTCGCGGGGGTCGACGCGCCCGCGGAGGCGGCCGTCACCGTCGAGAAAGGGCGACTTCGCTCGCTCGAGTGTTCCGTCTACTCCGGCGAATGGCCGGCGAGCCCCGAGATCACGGGCGCCTGGTACTACGGGTCCGCGCGATTTCCCGGCATCACCCCCGAGCTCCTCGCCGCGCGCGACGTGGAGCCGTTGCTGGAAGAGGGGGAGTAGCGGCCCGGCCTGCTACTTTCTGGCTGGTGCCACGACGACATCGCTGTGGGTATTGAACAGCGACGTCACCCAGATGTCCGCCCGCCGGCCGTTCTTCGGGATCTCGATCGTGACCGGCCGGTTCGACTCTCCGATCACGACGTCGCCCATCATCACGCGCGCCTCGACCGGCTTGCCGCATTCGGCGTCGACGGTCGTCACGGTGACGACGTTCGTCCCGCGCCGGAGCTGGTCCGCCGGCGGCGTCATCGACGCGCTCATCCGCGTGATCGTCACCGGCATCGGCAGGGTCACGCGCGGGTACCACTCCGACGAGACGGTCACGGTGGGCGCAATCACGTCGCGATGCCCATCCGAATTCTCGACCCGCTTCAGCTTTACCGGCCACTTGAACGGGTAGTACGTGGTCGGCATGCCGATCGGCGCGGAAGACGTGTAGATCTTCTGCCCCTCGACCGTGACGAGAGCCTGCACCGGCAGCCTGGTCTGCGGGTCGACCGCGTAGAAGGTGATCAGACCGTCGTAGTTGGGGGGGATCGTCGCGGGCTCGGTCCAGACGATCGGCGTCTGCTGCCGGACCGTGAGCGTCCCCGCGGCCCTGGCACACTCCTGGGACTGCTTCCACCACTGCAGGCTGCGCTGGTCCCTGCCGGACGCGAAGGCGTCGACGAACGCCGTGCACTGGTTCCGGTCGCTGCTCCCGGCCGGGAACCGATCACACGTGGCCTTCATCTCGGGAACCACCGCGTCGTTGCAGAAGGTGAAGGTCGCTCCGGGCGAGGTGAAGCAGGCGGCCGACTTGTCGGCGATCGGCGCGAGCGCTTCGTGCATCTCATCCCAGTAGGCGGTCAGCCAGGCCGAGGTGAGGGAGGTGATGCCGCGCATGCGTGCGGCCTGAGCGACGAACGTGGCGCGGTCGAACGAGGTGCCCGAGTTCGCGACGGCGCAAGGCTGGGGCTGGTAGTCGTCCGGGAACGGCTTGGCGAGCCCACCCTCCGAGGCGGCGAGAGACGAAGCGGCGAGAAGGAGGAGGGCGAGGATGGGCACGCGCATCTGGGTCTTTGGACGCCGCGCACGACCGCAGGTCACACGGTCAGCGGAATCGTGCAAGAACGAACGCGATGTCGTCGCGGAATTCTTCCGTTGAGGGGAACCCGCTCACATCACCGTAAACGCTCTCGTACAACGGCGCGACGCCGGCGTCCGCCCCGGCCGCCAGGAGCGCCGAGACGCGGTCGATCGTGTAGAACTCGCCGGCCTCGGTGCGCCGGTCGGTCAGTCCGTCTGTGTAGACGAACAGCGTGTCCCCGGCCTCGATCTCCAGAGAGTGCTCGTCGAACTGCATCCCCGGCATCGCGCCGAGGAGGTTGCTCGGCTGCTCGAGGACGATCGTCTCGCCGCTCGAGCGACGATGCAGGAGGAACGCCGGATGCGCGGCGTTCGAGTAGACGAGCCTGTGGTCCTCGACGCGGAACACCTGCGCCGTCGCGAACTGCGTCGGCAGGCTCACGCTGTAGAGGAAGTCGTTGAGCCGCGTCATGAGCTCCGACAGCGACCGTTCCGCCGCGACCTCGGTATGGATGTAGCTCTTGAGGAGCGAGACCAGGATCGCCGCCGGAAGGCCGTGGCCCGAGACGTCCGCCACGAAGAGGTACGTCTGCGACTCGTGAACGAAGTAGTCGTAGAAGTCGCCGGACAGCACCGCGCTCGGGATGTACGCCGAGCGGATCTCCGCATGGGGCGAAGCGAACGCGCGCTCGGGGACCAGGGCCTCCTGAACGCGCCGCGCGATCTGGAGGTCGCGCGTCATCTGCTGGTTCATGTGGCGCAGGCGGTCCTGGTACGCCTTCATCCGGAGCAGGGCTCGCAGGCGAGCGTTGAGCGCCTCGGCGTCGGAGCCTTTCGTCACGAAGTCGTCGGCCCCGGCCTCCAGCCCGAGGACCACGTGCTCGGGCGAGTCCGACCCGGTCAGCATGAGGATCGGGATCGACGCGAGCTGCGGATCGGCTTTCAATCGGCGGGTCACCTCGAGGCCATCCATGCCGGGCATCCGGTAGTCGACGATCACCGCGTCGGGCGTCGACTGCGCGGCCAGCAGGAGCCCCTCTTCGCCCGAATGTGCGGGGAGGACCTCGTGCCCGCGCCGCTCGAGGAAACGCCGGGTCACCGCCACGTCGTTGGCGTTGTCGTCGATGATCAGGATTCGGGTGCGGGGCTCCATCCGTCTGGTCGCGGATTATGCCTCACGGAGCGCAGGAGCATCGGTGGCGCGGGGGTTGTGCAGAGAATTGAGAGAGGGGGGGCGTTCGCGTGCGACGAGGGTTGGTCTCCGGCGAATGGCGAGGTCTCGCCCGCTTCACCCTCCGTGCACCCTCTGTGTTCTCTGTGTCTCCGTGGTGAACCGAACGTGGATTCACCACAGAGGCACAGAGGACACCGAGGAGTACGGAGAATCACCGTCGAGGCGCCGAGTGAGGGTTCGCGTGTCGTTTTTGTCGGCAACGGCGCCGGCGACTCCGTTCTCCTACTCAGGATGACACCCAGGAGCGGCCCCTCTTCCTCTCCTGCTACTCTTCGGTCCGCATGAAATTGATCGTGGGCCTCGGCAATCCCGGGGCGGAGTATGCCGGGACGCGGCACAACGTCGGATGGCACGTGGTCGATGCGTTCGCGAGCAAGTTCCGGATCGACGTGAGCCGTCACGAGAAGAACGCGCTGACCGGCACGGGGCGGATCGCGGGCGGCAGCGTCATGGTGGCGAAGCCTCTGACGTACATGAACCTCTCCGGCGATGCGGTGAGGCTGCTCGTGAATGCGTACGCCGAGTCGACCGATGAGCTCATGGTCGTTTACGACGACATCGACCTGCCGCTCGCCCGGCTGCGCATCCGGCCCAACGGTTCGGCCGGGACGCACAACGGGATGCGCTCGATCGTCACCTCGCTCGGCAGCGAGCGCTTCGCGCGGCTCCGCTTCGGCGTCCGGGGTGAGGCCTTCTCGGAGCGGCTCCGCGACTACGTCCTCGACGACTTCGGAGAGGCCGAGCAACCAGCGGTCGCTCGTGGCATCGAACGGGCAGTCGATGCGCTGTTTCTCTTCGTCCGTGGCGATCTCCGCCGCGCGATGAACGACTTCAATCGCGACCCGGTGGTGGAGGAGGAGGCGAAATGAACGCGATTCATACCGTGGGCGAGCTCCGCTCGGCGGGCTACCGCGTCAGGACCGTGAAGGACGAGATGCGCGCGAACCTCCTCCGTGCAATCGCGAAGGGCGAGACGACGTTTCCCGGCATTCACGGCTACGACCGGACCGTCATCCCGGCGATGCACAACGCGATTCTGTCGCGTCACGACGTCATCCTCCTCGGGCTTCGCGGGCAGGCGAAGACGCGCATCCTCCGCTCGCTGACGACGCTGCTCGACGAGCACGTGCCGGTCATCGAGGGCTGCGAGATCAACGACTCGCCGTTCGCGCCGACGTGCAAACGGTGCCGACGGCTGGCTACCGAGAAAGGCGACGACCTCCGCATCGCCTGGCTCTCGCGGGAAGAGCGTTACCGCGAGAAGCTTGCGACGCCGGACGTCACGGTCGCCGACCTGATCGGTGACATCGATCCGATCAAGGCGGCGAACCAGCGGCTGACGTACGCGGACGAGGAGGTCATCCACTACGGCATCATTCCGCGCACGAACCGCGGCATCTTCGCGATCAACGAGCTGCCCGACCTCGCGCCGCGCATCCAGGTCGCGTTGCTCAACATCCTCGAGGAGCGCGACCTGCAGATCCGCGGCTTTCCGGTCCGGATTCCGATGGACGTCGTGCTCGTGTTCAGCGCGAACCCGGAGGACTACACGAGCCGCGGCAACATCATCACGCCTCTCAAGGACCGCATCGACTCGCAGATCCTGACGCACTACCCGCAGGCGGTCGAGACCGCGCGGCGGATCACCGAACAGGAGGCGTGGGTCGATCGCGAGGACGGCGCCGAGGTCGTGATCCCGCTGCATGTTCGCGACCTCGTCGAGACGATCGCGTTCGTGGCGCGGGATTCGGAGCTCGTCGACCAGTCGTCCGGCGTGTCCGCGCGCCTCACGATCGCCGCGCTCGAGCTCCTGCAGTCGAACCTCGAGCGTCGTGCGGCGATGACCGGCGACCGCAAGGTCCACCCGCGGCTCTCCGACTTCGCCATGGTTCTCCCCGCGATCACCGGCAAGGTCGAGATGGTTTACGAAGGGGAGCAGCAGGGGGCCGAGGTGGTCGCGAGGAAGCTCATCGGCGACGCGCTCGCGAGACTCTTCGAATCGAAGTTCCCGCCGGTCGAGCGCGCCGGCCTCGCCCAGCGTGCGGAGAAGGCCCGCCGCGGCTACGGCGAGATCGACCCCGAAGACCTCGAGGACGCGTTCGAAGGACGGCGTCCACGCCGCAAGCAGACGAAGAGCGAGGAGCCCCCGCCTCCGTCGCCCTCGGAGCCGGCCTACGACATGATCCTCGAGTGGTTCGCCGCAGGCAACCACATCACCGTCTCCGACGAGCAGCCGTTCGCGGGTCATTTCGCCGAGCTGAAGCGCGTGCCGGCCCTTGCAGAGACCGCAGCGAAGCACGCCGGCACGTCGTCGGACGAAGACCTCGCGTTCTGGATGGAGCTCGTGCTCGAAGGGCTGCACCAGGCCTTGCGCCTCACGCGCGAAGACCTCGACTCGACGATCACGTTCCACGAGCTCGTGAAGTTCAACCTGCTCAGGGCGCGGTGAAGAGATGGGGGTATGGGTGTCATCCTGAGCCGGCGGAACCCGCGCAGCGGGTGAAGCGCGGCGAAGGACCCCCCCCGTCTTCGTGTGCCCCCTTTCCTGGGGCGTGGCGCCCCGACCAGTCCCCGCACATAGGCGGGGGGTCCTTCGCCGCGCTTCGCTCCTTCGCCGCGCTTCGCTCCTTCG
>JBAQWH010000518.1:0-3268 GCA_049298815.1 Thermoanaerobaculia bacterium
CGACGCTCACCACCGCCGCTCCCAGCATCACAGGCTCGGCCGCCAGGAGCATCAGTCCGATCGCCGCGCCGACCGTACGCACCGAGCGCCGCTCGACGCCGAGGAGCGCGAGCGGAAGGAGAGCGACGGTCGTCACGAGGTTGTAGAAGGCGGTCGCGGAGATCACGGCGCCGCTCAGCGCGTAGATCGAGGCCGCCGTTGCTGCGACCTGCGGCGAGGCGCCGCGGGCGCGAGCGAGCCCCCGCATCGCGAAGAAGCCGCCGGCGAGATGAAGGAGGAAGTGGAGGTTGAACGCGACGTGCGCCGGGAGGAAGAGCAGCAGAACGTTGTCGGGGTAGAAGGTGAGCGTGTTCGGGTTGCCCGCGAGAGGCTGACCGCCGCTGTCGTGGAAGTTCCACCAGGGGATCTCACCCGCGCGGAAGGCCTCCGCACTGATCGCTTTGACCGGGTAGTGGGTCGAGAAATTGTCGCGGAAAAAGAAGAACCCGAGGTACGCCGCGAGCATCGCGCAGAGGAGCGCGGACAGTGCAATCGCAACCCGTGCCGGCACCCTCATCACCCCCGCATTATCGAGTAAGATCCCGCGCGGGAGTGAGCGAGATGACCACCACGAACGAACCCTCGAGCGCCGCCGTCGGACACGATTTTCTGCAGCGCCCCCTCGCCCAGGTCGATCGCGAGATCGCCGACGCGATCGAGGTCGAGACGAGGCGTCAGCACGAGACCCTCGAGCTCATCGCATCGGAGAACCACGTATCGAAGGCCGTGCTGACCGCGACGGGGTCCGTCTTTACCAACAAGTACGCGGAAGGCTATCCCTCGAAGCGCTACTACGGCGGATGCGGACCGACCGACATCGTCGAGACCATCGCCATCGAGCGCGCGAAGAGGCTCTTCGGGGCCGAGCACGCGAACGTCCAGCCGCACTCCGGGTCGCAGGCCAACATGGCGGTCTACTTCACGGTGCTCAAGCCGGGCGACACCATCATGGGGATGGACCTGGCGCATGGCGGCCACCTCACGCACGGCCATCCACTGTCGTACAGCGGCCGCGACTTCAAGGTCGTGGCCTACGGCGTCAGCCGCGAGACCGAGACGATCGACTACGACGAGATGGAGCGCATCGCGACGGAGAACAAGCCGAAACTCGTCGTCTGCGGCGCGTCCGCCTACTCCCGCATCATCGACTTCAAGCGCATCCGCGAGATCTGCGACAAGGTCGGCGCCCTCATGATGGCCGACATGGCCCACATCGCCGGCCTCGTCGCCGCGGGCCTCCATCCGTCGCCGGTCCCGTACGCCGATTTCGTCACGACGACGACGCACAAGACGCTGCGCGGGCCTCGCGCGGGCCTCGTCCTCTGCAGGGAACAGTACGCGAAGGACCTCGACCGCTCCGTCTTCCCCGGCCTCCAGGGCGGCCCGCTCGTCCACGTCATCGCGGCGAAGGCGGTCGCCTTCAACGAAGCGCTGACGCCGGAGTTCAAGGTGTACCAGCAGCAGGTCCTCCGGAACGCGAAGGCGCTCGCCGCGAGCGTCGCCGACGCCGGCTTCCGCATCGTCGCAGGCGGCACCGACAACCACCTCTTCATGACCGACGTCTTCTCGAAGGGGATCACCGGCAGGGACGCGCAGAACATCCTCGAGGCTGCCAACATCACCGTCAACAAGAACACGATCCCGTTCGACCAGAACAAGCCGATGGTCGCTTCCGGTGTCCGCATCGGAACGCCGGCCGTCACGACCCGCGGCCTCGGCGAGCCGGAGATGAAAACGATCGGCCAGCTCATCGCACGCGTGCTCGATGCCCGCGGCGACGCGGACGTCACCGCCGACGTGAAGTCGCAGGTCAAGGTGCTCTGCGACCGCTTTCCGATTTATTGACGAGTCCCTCGGTCCCTCGGTCCCTCGGGGGATCCGGACTCATCGACCCACGGACACGGACTTACGCACTCAGGGACTCAGGAACTCAGGGACTCATCATGGCCAAGCAATTCCCCTACTACCCGATCTACCTCGACATCGAAGGCCGCAATGTGGTGATCATCGGCGGCGGCAACGTCTGCGCGCGAAAGGCCGAGACGATGATGAAGTACGGCGCGCACGTGACCGTCGTATCGCCGGAGCTCACCGACGAGATCGAGCAGTGGGCCGGCCGGGGTGATCTCGCGATCCGGCGCAAGAAGTACGACGCGTCGGACCTCGACGATGCGAATGTCGTGATCGCCTCCACCGACGACCAGCAGGTGAACGAGCGGATCGCGGCGGACTGCCGCGCGCGGCGGATCCCGGTCAACGTCGTCGACGTGACCCCGCTCTGCGAGTTCATCGTCCCGGCGATCATCGAGAAAGGCTCGATCCAGATCGCAGTCTCGACGGGCGGCCGCTCGCCGGCCCTCGCGCGCACCCTGAAGGAAGATCTCCAGAAAGCGATCGGCCCCGAGTACGCGGAAGTGAACGACGCCCTCGGCTCGCTCCGCGACGGCGCCAAGGCCTCCCCCTCACTCCCGACCGACGGCGACCGCAAGCGGTTCTTCGACGGCATCATCGCGGAAGGGATCCTCGACCTGCTGCGGAATGGCAAGCGCCGCGAGGCGTACGAGGTCATCGCGCGTGCGTGCGACCGGAACAAGGTACCGCTGAGCGAGATGGTGAAGGCGCAACTCGCTCCGGTCCCCCATTCCGGCGGCGCCTTCAAAACGGCATTCAAGATCGGGGCTCTCGTCGCCGTCGTCGCGCTGCTCGTCGCGCCGCTCATCGAGCCGCGCGACTTCAACCAGGAGTAATGCGGCTCGAGCGACGCGTCCTGCTGGTCCTCGCGGGCACGTGGCTCGCCTCGTTCCTCCTCTGGGTCACGCCCGGGCTGCTCCGTCCCGACGGCGTCGGCTGCGTGACGTACCTCCCCTCGACCTGGTTCGACGGCGACCTCCTCTTCTACGACGAGTGGTCACGCGCGGGGCTGATGCGGGAGGGGATCGTCTACTTCAACGCCGTCACGCCGAACGGGCATCTCGCGAACCCGTGGCCGTCGGGGAGCGCGATGCTCTGGTATCCGGCGTTCGTGCTCGCCGACGTCGTCCGGCCGTGGCTCGCTCCGTCGTTCGCACGCGACGGCTTCTCCCTCCCGTATAACGTGGCGGTCATCACGGCGTCGGCCTTCATAGGACTGATGACGCTGTTCGCGGGAGCCGCGGTGGCCCGTCGACACGCCGGCGAGGGGGCGACACTGGCGGCGGCGCTCGCCGCCTGGTTCGGGACGCCGCTGCTC
>JBAQWH010000519.1:0-4468 GCA_049298815.1 Thermoanaerobaculia bacterium
GACCTCGGCGTACCGGACCGGTCCGAGCTCCTCGACCAGGCGGCGCGCTTCGAGCCAGGCGGGCAGGAACCGCAGCTCGTGGTCGAGCAGCGCGATCCGTTCGGGGTGCCGAGCCGCTGCGGCGACGAGCATCTCGGCTTCGGCCGCACTCATCGCGGTCGGCTTCTCGTTGATGACGTGCCGGCCGGACTCGAGAGCGCGAATGGTCATCTCGAGGTGCTCGGAAGGCGGCGTGACGACCGAGATCAGGTCGACGTCGGCGGCGACCAGGTCACGCCAGGCGTCAAACGGCTCGACGCCGAGGTCGCCTGCGGTGCGCCGCGTCCGCTCGCGGTCGTGGCCGGCGATCCCGATGACCTCGAGGCCTGCCTCGCGGAAGGCCGGGACCTGGACGCGTGCTCCCCAACCCGTTCCGATGATGCCGATTCGAGCCATTGCTCATCCTTTTGGCGCGGTGCTTGAAGTAATAACTGTCGTGCCTTTGATCCGCTCCGATCTTATCGTGCCAGTCCACGACCGACGCCAGCGCCGCCGCATCCTGACGGTCAGGAACGTGCGCAATGCGATTGTCGTGCTGGTTCTGCTCTTCGCCGTCGTTTCGATCGTCTCGGAGATGCGAGGGCGGAACGCGACGTCGTACGGCAGGCTGTACGGCCGGACCCTCGATAAGGCCCCGACAGTCACGGCGGAGGCGCCGGTTCCCGTCGTCGAAGGCGCACCGGTCGCCGATCAGGTCGGAGCCGACCCGATGCTGATGGCCCCGGCAGCCCGCAGCCAGTGGCTGATCGAGGAGAAGGCCGAGCCGGTTGCTGCCGAGCCGGTCGCGCAGGCGCCCGTTACCAAGGTGCACCTCACGGATGGGGACGTCGCGATCGTCGGCGGACCGGACGGTGTCGCAGTCGCCGCGCCGAAGAGCCGCGTGCGGCCGGTCCTGTCCGGTGGGATCTTCAAGAACGAGACGCCTCCGGTTCGTCAGTGAGCACCGGCCTCGTGCGTTGCGCAGAACTGAAGCCCGGCCGCGCATGACCGCCGCGAGGCGCCGCGCATAGAATGCGGACTCATGAGCGACCCAGTCATTTTCGGGACCGACGGCTGGCGCGCCGTCATCGCTGATCAGTTCACGTTCGACAGAGTCCGACTGGTCGCCGACGCGATCGCGGTCGCAGCGCGCGGACTCGAGCCGCCGGACGGGATCGACCGCAACACGCTGATCGTCGGATGGGACCGGCGATTCCTCTCGAGGGAGTTCGCCGGCACAGTCGCGGAGTGTCTGCGCGCCGCGGGATACCGCGTGATCCTCGCCGATCGCGCGACCCCTTCTCAGACGATCTCCTTCACGGCGAAGCACCGCAAAGTCCTCGGTGGGATCGTGGTGACGGCCAGCCACAACCCCGCGCGCTACAACGGTCTGAAGTTCAAGGCGTGGTACGGCGGCTCGGCGCTGCCGGAGACCTACCAGGCGATCGCCGCCAACGTCGGGAACCGGGAGCAGCGCGAGGGTGGGACGGTCGTCGAGGAGAACATCCTCGAGGACTATGTCGCCGCCGTTCGGGCTCAGCTCGACGTCGACCGCATTCTTGCTGCGAAACTCGCGATCCTCCACGATCCGATTCACGGCGCCGGAGCCTCGATCCCGTCCAGAGTCCTCGGACTCGACTACATCGGAGCGCGGCGCATCATCGACCAGCACCTCGACACGAGCGGCG
This sequence comes from Thermoanaerobaculia bacterium, assembly GCA_049298815.1. GTDB lineage: Bacteria > Acidobacteriota > Thermoanaerobaculia > Gp7-AA8 > Gp7-AA8 > JBAQWH01. Next base: position 1,707 of record JBAQWH010000519.1, read on the forward strand.
GGACCGTGGTCGACAGCATCCGCGGCGATGCGAACCCTTCTTTCGGCGGAGTCAATCCGGAACCGATCCCTGAGAATCTCGGCGCGTCGCAGAACGTGATGCTCGGCGGAGGCTACGACCTCGCCATCTGCAACGACGGCGACGCCGACCGGCTCGGCATCCTCGACGAGCGTGGCGAGTTCGTATCGCCACACAAGATCCTCTCGCTCCTCACCCTCTACCTGGTCCGCGAGAAGAAGCTCGGCGGCGAGATCGTCAAGACGTTCTCCACGACGCGACTCATCGAGAAGATCGCGAACGCCCTCGGCGCGACGATGCACGAGACGCCGATCGGCTTCAAGTACGTCGCCGACCTCATGCTCGCGCGCAACGTCCTCCTCGGCGGCGAGGAGAGCGGCGGCCTCGGGTTCGGCCCCTTCCTTCCCGAGCGCGACGGCATCCTCTCAGGCCTCCTCGTCGCGGAGGCAATCGCGTATTACGGCAAGCCGCTCTCGCACATCATCGACGGAATGGAAGACGAGTTCGGCCGGCTGCACTACGACCGGCGCGATGCCAGCCGTCCGATGGAACAGTGCGCGAGGCTCATCGACAGGGTCTTGTCCGGCGAGCTCGACGATGCGTTCGGCGCGACATTCGACCGGCTCGAACAGACCGACGGCGCGAAGATGAACTTCACCGACGGCTCCTGGCTCCTGTTCCGGAAGTCCGGGACCGAGCCGATCATCCGGATCTACTGCGAGAGCCCCGATCGAGATCTCGTGCAGCGGATGCTCACGCGGTCGCTGGTGGAGCTGGACCGGTAGGCCGGATCGACGCTCGATGCCACTGCCCACTGCCCACTGACCACCGACCACTGGCCACTGGCCACTGACCACTGACCACTGACCACTGACCACTGAGTCAGGTTACGACGACTCCTCTCGCACTCGGTGCCGATTCACGGCATCATTGCCGAAATCAACTAGTGAGGAGGCACTCCATGAAGCGAGCGTGGGTATTGCTTTGCCTGGTGACCGTCGCGATCGCCCCGATTGCGACGGCCGGAGAGCGGAAGGCGCAGACCGAGCCGGGAGCCTACAAGGGGTGGGGACCCGACATCGACGAGATCGAGATCGTGAAGACCTTCGCCGCGAAGGATTACGAGAAGATCGTCGTCCTGCCGTTCGACACATCGAAGATCGAGGTGAAGGGCGACAAGGGGGTGGTGATCCAGGGAGCGCTCGACGGCTACACGGCAGTCTTCGTCGAGGGGCTTCGATCCGACCTGAAGTCGGGCGCGAAGGTGGAGCTCGGCGACCCGTCCAAGGGCGGCGCCGCCAGGACGCTCGTCGTGCGCGGCGTCGTCGAAGAGATCAGTCCGGGCTCGCGCACGAAGCGCTATGTCGCCGGCTTCGGCGCCGGAGCGGCGCGGAACAAGGTCTCGGTCGAGCTGGTCGACGCGGCATCGGGTGAGGTCCTCCTGCGGTTCACGCAGGCTCACCGCTCAGCCGGCACGTTCAAGTTCGCGGGCGGCACCGACGCTCAGGTTCTGCGCGACGGAACCCGTGCGATGGGCGAAGACACGGCGCACATCATCGACGCCTTCTGATTGTCGCAGCCCGGCGCTCTGTGAGCGCCGGGCCGCATCCTCCTCCCGCCGAGTCCGCGGGCGCGCCGCGTGCTAGCATCCGGCCTCCAAACACGGCTTTTGAGGGGAGCACGTTGCCCACGACCGATCACACAGAACGGGCTCGCGCTGAGCTCACGCGCGAGAGCATCATCGACGACTACCGCGTTGCATTCCGGAGCCGACAGGCCAGCCTGATCGGTCGCCGCGAGGTGCTGACGGGGAAGGCGAAGTTCGGGATCTTCGGCGACGGCAAGGAGGTCGCGCAGCTTGCGATGGCGCGCGCCTTCCGCAAGGGCGACTGGCGCTCCGGGTACTACCGCGACCAGACGTTCATGCTCGCTGCCGGCGCAGGGACGCTCGAGCAGTTCTTCGCGCAGCTTTACGCGCACGCCGACATCGAGCACGACCCGTGGTCGGGCGGCCGTTCGATGAACGCGCACTTCGCGTCGCGCCTCCTCGATGCCGAGGGCAACTGGATTCCGCACGTCGACTCGATCAACATCTCCGCAGACGCGTCGCCGACCGGCTCGCAGATGCCGCGTCTCGTCGGTCTCGCCTGGGCCTCGCGCCTCTACCGCGAAGTCGGTTCCCTCAAAGAAATGACCTCGTTCTCCCGCAACGGAGACGAGATCGCCTGGGGCACGATCGGGAACGCCAGCTGCGCCGAGGGGATGTTCTGGGAGTCGCTGAACGCCGGAGGGGTCCTGCAGGTCCCGATGATCGTTTCGATCTGGGACGACGGCTACGGCATCTCGGTGCCGAACCACTTCCAGGTGACGAAGGGCGACCTGAGCGAGCTGCTGCGGGGCTTCCAGCGCGACGAAAAGTACCCCCACGGTTACGACCTCCATCGCGTAAAGGCGTGGGACTACCCCTCGCTGATGGACACGTACCTCAACGCTGCTGCGATCGTCCGCCGCGAGCACGTCCCTGCGATCATCCACGTCGTCGAGGTCACGCAGCCCCAGGGTCACTCGACCTCGGGCAGCCACGAGCGCTACAAGAGCAAAGAGCGACTCGAGTGGGAAGTCGAGTTCGACGCCGTCCGGAAGATGCGCGAGTGGATGATCGCGGAGGGCTTCGCCACGAGCGAAGAGATGGACGCGATCGAGAGCGACGACAAGACCTTCGTGCGCGACGCCCAGCGCCGGGC
>JBAQWH010000520.1:0-1805 GCA_049298815.1 Thermoanaerobaculia bacterium
GTCGCGGCGATCCCGCCGCCCGACGCCGCGATCTGCTCGTACGTCTCGCCCTGCAACCGCCGGTTGAACTCAGACTCGCGCAGCCCCGCGAACGGGATGTGCGTGTGCGAGTCGACGAAGCCCGGGATCGCGGTGGCCCCGCGCCCGTCGAAGTCCTCCGTGATGCGCGACGACAGGACGGACGGCATTTCGGACTCCGCGCCCACGTACGCGAAGCGGCCGTCCTCGATGACGAGCACTGCGCCGTCGACGACGTGAAGGTTGCGGAGGTCCGCCCCGCGCAGCCCTTTGCGGCCCAGAGGCGTGGCGATCTGAGAGAGATTGCGGATCAGCAGAGCCATGGCCGGCGGAGTGTATCCGCCGGGACTGCTCCGTGGTTAGTTCCCCTACCGGCTGTCCCGCTGGCGGTACATGGCGGTGATCGGCTCTTCGCTCGTCTCCTGCTCGGCGTCGACGGCGATCATCTGCTGGATCGAATCGAGCGTCGACTGGAGGCGATTCCGCGCGGCCTTCCGCTCGATCTTGAGGTCCTGGATCGTCCGCTCGAGCTCTGCAACCCGTTCCATCGCCTGGGAAACGAGGCGGTCCGAGAGGAGCTCGGCGTCCTTGACGATCAGCTCCGCTTCCTTCCGGGCGTTGGCGGTCACGTCTTCGGCAACCTTCTGCGCAGAGAGCAGAGTGTCCTTGAGGATCCGCTCCCGGTTGGAGTGATCGTCGAGGTCTTCACGAAGGTTCGCGATCTCGCGGGACAACCGGTCGTTGTCGCGAACGAGCCGCTCGATCTCTTCGGCGACGATGTGGAGGTAGGCACGGACCTCGTCGGCGTTGTACCCCTTGAAACCGCGAGCGAAGGTCTGCTTCTGGATCTCGAGCGGCGTCAGGTTCTGCATGGCTCACCCTCCCGGCACATCACGGGATGAGTATAAGCCGCCGCGCGACTGCTGCGAGAACCTGCCGCACGACCCAGATGGCCAGGAGGAGGAGCAGCGGGGACCAGTCGATCCCGGCCGTATCGAAGCGCCGCAGGAAGCGGCGGAAGGGACGGAGGAAGGGCCGGGTCATCCGCTCGAAGATGTCGTTGAGCTGCTCGAGCAGCCCGTAGAAGCCGCGGTAGCGCCAGCGGAACGACGAAGCGCGCGTGAAGAAGAGGATCCACGACAGGATGACCCAGGCGAAGATCACCCACTGGAGGACGTCGAGAATCAGGTCCAGCGCCCGGATGAAGATCAGCACGAAGTCCACGTCAGCCCCTGCTCCCGAAAATTGCGCGCCCGACCCTGATGATCGTGGCGCCTTCCTCGATTGCGACCTCGAAGTCGTCGGTCATGCCGATCGACAGCTCCGGCACGCCGACGCCATCGCGCAGCGTTCGCAGCGAGCGAAAGTACGGCCGCGACGCCTCGGGCTCGCCGAAGGGCGGGATCGTCATGAGCCCGGTCAGCCGAAGCTCCGGGATGCGCAACACCTCGCGTGCGAGCACCGCGACGTCCGCCGGGTCGGCGCCGCTCTTCTGCGGCTCGCGTCCAATGTTCACTTCGAGCATCACTTCCTGTCGTTTCCCTTCCGCGGCCGCCATCCGTGCGATCCGTTCCGCGAGGGCGAGCGAGTCGACCGTCTGGATCACGTCGAAGCAGCGCACCGCGTCCTTCGCCTTGTTCGACTGCAGGTGGCCGATCAGATGCCACCGCGCCGAGCCCGAGACGGACGGTTGCTTGTCTCGTGCCTCCTGGACCTTGTTCTCCCCGACGGCGATGGCACCGGCGGCGATGACGGCCGAGACGTCGGAGGCCGGAAAGGTCTTGGTG
>JBAQWH010000521.1:0-2165 GCA_049298815.1 Thermoanaerobaculia bacterium
CACTTCACACTTCACACTTCACACTTCACACTTCACACTTCTAACTTCTAACTTCGGCCGGCCGTACCAAGACTCCTGCCCCTACGATAAACTCGGCCGCCAATGTCTCCCTACGTCATCCCACTCGTGTCGGCCGTCGTGCTGTGGATCGCGATCGTCATCCTCAACGAGCGCTTCAACCTCCTGAGCTGCGATCGCTTTCCTTCCACCGGCGCGAAGTACTTCGCGTATGTCTGGCTCGGCGGGTTCACGCTGCTGCTGGCGTACCTCGTCACGAGCTCCGCGCTCCAGCCGGCGACGGTCAAGCAACTGAGCCGGGCGCCGTTCTACACGGTGTTCGCGCTTCACGGGATTCTGGTCGCGTTCCTCATCGGGTGGTGGGCTGCGACCGGGCGGCCGCCGCTCCGCCAGTTCCTGAACATCCAGAGCGAGCGGCCGGGCAACGCCGTGCTGCTCGGCATCACGGTCGGAGTAGGCGGCTGGGTGTTCACCCTCGCGGCGGCGGCCCTCGCGGCGATCCTGCTGCAGCAGATGGGATTCCTGCCGGAGAACCCCGAGCCGCCGGCGATGATCGGCTGGATGGCGAACCTCGCTCTCTGGAAGAAGGCGCTCATCGTCCTCTCCGCGATGACGGTCGAGGAGTTCTTCTTCCGTTCCTGGCTGCAGAAGCGGGTCGGCCTGCTGGCCTCGACGATCCTCTTCGCGCTGGCGCATTTCACCTACGGGCAGCCGATGATGCTGATCGGGATCACGATCGTCTCTCTCGTGATCGGCTACACGTTCTATCGGACGAAGGACGTCGTCCCGGGGATCATCGCCCACGGTGTCTTCGACGCCATCCAGCTCTTCGTGATCGTTCCTCTCGCCGTGAAGCTGATGGGCCTCGGATGATCTCTCCCTACGCGGAGGTCGTGCGGGTCATCGGCGAGACCGCGCCGGTCGACGCCGCGGACGTGCGCAGGTGGATCGACTCGGGGGACCTGCTCACGCTCAGTGGTGTCGTCGCCCTGCTCGACGAGCAGATTGCGAGAATCGACCCTCCCCTTGCCGACTCCGACATCGTCGACATCCAGCTGCGCTACCTGCTCCGCTGCATCGAGGAGAACCCGATGCCGGGCGACCTGCTTCACGGCGGATTCGAAGCCGCGTGGGAGCTCGGGTCGCGGCTCCGTGCCTGGCGCACGTTGCCGGAGGGTGAAGCGGTCGTCCGCACGGCCTCGGTCGAGCTCGAGCGGATCTTCCGCCGCGCCGACGACGCCGCGCGCAACCGCGTCCTCTGCGGGGTTCTCGAGCACGCGCTGGAAGAGCCGAAGCTGCGGCCGCTCTTCGCCAACTGGAAGCGTGACGAGGAGCTCTCGGAAGCGCTCCGCCTCGCAATCGAGTGGGGGAAGGCACACGAAGGCAGTGGTTAGTCGTTAGTGGTTAGTCGTCAGTGGTCAGTGGTCAGTGGGGTGTTCTCTACTAACGACTGACGACTAACGACTAACGACTGACTCAACCTACTGTTCGCTCACGACGACGCCGTCGCCTTCGAAGCGGATCTTGAAGCCGGTGTTCCCCTCGTTCTCGATCATCACGTTCTCGAGCGCCTTGTCGTCGACGACGGTCGGCAGGAGGTTGCCGGTCCAGGCCACGAGGGCGTTCGACGAGATCGACAGCGGGTACTCGCGCGTCACGCGCAGGGTCAGCGGCTCGATCGACGTCGAGATCGCCAGCGATCCCTTTCCGAAGATCTTCACCGTGTCGATCTTCCGCTGGTAGGCGGCGTCGTAGATCGGCTCGACGCGATAGGTCAGCGTGTCCTCGAGTGCCAGCAGGTTGCCGCCCTCGACGTAGATGAACTCGTCGTTCAGGTCGAGCAGGAAGGTCTTGCGACCCCGCTCGTAGACGAAGATTTTTCCCTGCCCGACCGCACGGACGAGCGTCTGCGCGGTCGTTCCGAGGAGACCCGACTCGGCGGCGAACTTCAGGTTGCCCGAATAGCTCGACACCGTCCCGCGCTTGACGTGCACGCTGCGGGAGAAGTTGATCTCGAGGAACCCGTTCTCGTGCAGGGCGAACGTGCGCGAGGCGCCCTGGATCTTCCGCGCCACGTCGATCCGCTTGGCCTCCACGTGCTGCGTCTCGTCGACCGCGTCCTGCAGCTTGCGCGCTGCCGTGTGCCC
>JBAQWH010000522.1:0-3755 GCA_049298815.1 Thermoanaerobaculia bacterium
CCGGACTGAAGTCCGGCAACTGCGGACTGAAGTCCGCTCTCCATCATTCAAAAATCAACTCGTCGAATTTGAGAAAGCCCCTGCGGTCCGTGGTCATCTCGGCCGCCATCACCGCGCCTCGGGCGAATCCGTCGCGGCCGCGCGCCCGGTGCGAGATCTCGATCACGTCGTCGGGGGAGTCGAAGAAGAGCGTGTGGAATCCGAACTCGGCGCCGACTCGCGATGCGGCGATCGGTGGATCGAGCTTCGCTCCGCTTCCGTCGCGCACTTCGGTGGCGATCCGGATCGCGGTGCCGCTCGGTGCGTCCTTCTTCTGCGAGTGGTGCCGCTCCTCGATCCCGGCCGCGTACTGAGGCAACCCGGCGAAGAGCTCGCCGGCCCGCCGCGCGAGTGCGAACGCCACGTTCGCCCCCGGCGAGAAGTTCGCGGCGTAGATGCATGCGATCCCGGCGCTCTCGACCTGCTGCCTGACGGCGTTGACGCGGTCGTTCCAGCCGGTGGAGCCGATCACGAGGGCGATGCCGGCGCCGCATGCGAGACCGACGGCGCGCTCCACTCCCTCGGCGTTCGTGAAGTCGATCAACACCTCGGCCCCGGTGAGCGGATCGGCGCGGTCGACGTCGATCACCGCGACGACCTCGTGCCCCCGCTCGCGCGCGATCCGTTCGATCGTGCGCCCCATCTTCCCGTACCCGTGCAGCGCGATGTTCATGTCGTCACCGCCGTCTCGAAGAGCGCTTCATGGATGGACCGCACGGCTTTCTCCGCGTGCTCCTGCGCCATCACGATGCTGAAGTTGAGCCCGGAGGTGCCGAGGGAGAACATCGCCACCGGAATCCCCCGGATCGCGTCGAGCGTGCGCGCTCCAGCCCCACCGTGGGCGAGCAGCTCGCGGCCGACGACCGCGATGATGCACTGGTCGTCGAGCACTTCGACGTCGGCGACCGGCCCGAGCTTCTCGACGAGCTGCTCGAGGTTGTGCCGCTCGTCGATCGTCACCGAGACCGAGACCTCGGACGTCGTGATGAGGTCGACCGAGACCTCGAGCTCCTCGAAGATCGCGAAGAGACGCGCGAGGAAGCCGTGAGCGCCGAGCATCGCGTTCGACGTCATGTGGACCACGCTGATCCCCTTCTTCAGGGCGATCGCGCGCGCGCCGCGATGCTCCGTATCGCCCTCGGCGGTCACCAGCGTCCCGGCAGAGCGCACGTTGTGCGTATTGAGAACCCGCACCGGGATGCCTTCCGCGACCGCAGGCGCGATCGTCTTCGGATGCAGGACCTTCGCGCCGAACCACGCGAGCTCCGCCGCTTCCACGTAGGAGATGCGCTCGATGACCTTCGCTTCGGGGATGAGCCGCGGGTCGCAGGTCATCATCCCGTCGACGTCGGTCCAGATCTGGATCTCGTCCGCGCCGACCGCCGCACCGACGATCGCAGCGCTGAAGTCGGAGCCGCCGCGGCCGAGGGTCGTCGTTGCACCGTCGCGGGTGCGGCCGATGAAACCACCCATCACCGGGATGCGTTTCCGCTCGACCAGCGGCAGGAGGACGCGGCGAGCCGCCTCCCGCGTGTCGTCCATCAGCGGCGAGGCATCGCCGAAGCGGCCGTCGGTGATGACGACGTCCTCGGAGTCGACGTGCTCGCCGGGGACGGCGCGCATCATCATCGAGTACGCGAAGAGGACCGAGGAGAGCTTCTCGCCGATCGCGGTGACCTTGTCCTTCGCGCGCGGCGTGATCTCGCCGAGGAGCGCGATCCCTTTGAGGATCGTGTGGATCTGGTCGATCTGGCGATCGAGCTGCTTGATGAACGCCTCGTAGAAGTCGAACTTCTGCTGCACGAGCTGGAGGGCGACCTCCTCGTGCCGCTGCCGCACCGCCGCGATGATGCTCTCGACCTTGTCGATGTCGCAGCTGCGCGCTGCCTCGCTCGCGGCGACGAGGTCGTTCGTTACGCCGGACAGCGCCGACACGACCACGATCGGCTGCTGCTCGCGGCGCTCCGCGACGATGTCGATCGCGGCGGCCACCCGCTCCGCTGTGCCGACCGAGGTCCCGCCGAACTTGATGACGATCACAGCAGTCCCTTCGCGTGCAGCAGCTCGGCGTTCAGGATCGCGGCGCCGGCCGCCCCCCGAATCGTGTTGTGGACGAGAGCCACCATCCGGAAGTGCAGGATCGGACACGGGCGAAGGCGACCGACGCTCACTGCCATCCCGTTCTCACGGTCGCGGTCGAGCCGCGGCTGCGGCCGGTCCTCGGCGTCGAGGTAGTGGATGGGACGCCGCGGAGCCGACGGGAGGCCGAGCTGCTGCGGCTCCCCGCGGAACTCTTCGAGAGAGCGCCGGATCTCGTCGACCGACGCGCGCCGGCGGGTCGCGAGCGAGATCGTCATCAGGTGTCCGTCGATCGTCGGGACCCGCATCGTCTGCGCCGAGATCCTCATCTCTGCGTCTTTGAATGAGGTGCCGTCCCACGTTCCAAGGATCTTCCGCGGCTCCGACTCGACCTTTGGCTCCTCACCCGAGATGAACGGGATGACGTTGTCGAGGATCGCGTAGGAAGCGACGCCTGCATAGCCGGCTCCGGAGATCGCCTGCATCGTAGTGACGACGACCGTGTCGACGCCGAACGCCCGCTCGATCGGCGCGATCGCCGTCGCGAGACCGACCGTCGAGCAGTTCGGATTGGTCACGATGTAGCCCCGGCCGCCGCGCCGCCTGCGCTGCAACTCGACCGAAGCGATGTGGTCCGCGTTGATCTCGGGGATCAACAGCGGCACGTCCTCGTCCATCCGGTGGTTCTTCGAGTTCGAGATCACGGCGCAGCCGCGGTTGGCGTACTCGTCCTCCGCTTCGCCGGCGACCGAGGAGTCGAGACCGGAAAAGAGCAGGGTGGACTCGAGGTCGGAGCCGAGCGGGCGGACGGTCAGGCCGGCCGCGAACTCGGGGAGCATCGTCTCGAGCCGCCAGTCACACGCCTCCGCGTAGAGCTTTCCGGCGCTCCGCTCCGAGGCGACCACCTCGTGAAGCCGGAACCAGGGGTGGTTCTCGAGCAGTTGAATGAAGCGTTGTCCTACCGAGCCGGTCGCACCGAGGATTGCGACGGGGATCTTCTCAGCCGGAGGGGCGATCGCTGCAGGTGCCAGGTTGTCCGTTTGCGTCATCGGCTGTGCTCCCTTGCAAAAGCGATTCTATGTTCGAGCAGGGGGTGGGGCGGGTGTCCGGTGCTGCGACGGGGCGAGCGCCGACCGGACCTATGGGACCCATGGGACAGATAATGCGGGCCAATGAAGCGCGCGACCGTTGTCCTGCTCCTGCTCGCCGGTTGTTTCGAGAGCCCCGATCCAGACCGGGCGCCGGTGATCGTCGGTTCGAAATCGTCGGCCGAGTCGGTCGTCCTGAGCGAGATCGCCGCGCAGCGGCTCGAAGCCCGCGGGTGCACGGTCGTGCGGCGCTTCCGCCTTGGGGACACGCGCGAGCTCAACGCGGCAATCGAAGCAAAGCAGATCGACGCGTACGCGGAGGAGTTCTCGGCCGCGTACACGAAAATTCTCGGCCGCGAGATCGACGGGCAGGACGCGGCGGCAGAGCCGGAGGTCCGCAGCGTCTACGTGAAGCGCGACCTGCTCTGGGCTCCGCCGATCGGTTTCCGCGACGCCGCGATGGTCTATAGGAAGCCGATCGACGACAAATGCCGCCGTGCGTCGAGGGCCATGATGTCGCTCGGGTTCGCGACGACCGAGGCCGAGGTG
>JBAQWH010000523.1:0-8465 GCA_049298815.1 Thermoanaerobaculia bacterium
GGTTAGAGCCCGACGTGCGTGGTACGCGGGCGGTGCGGCCGGTCTCCGTTCGCTGCGGAACGCTCGGCGCGGGACTCCGCTCGAGCCATGTCACCAGCGCGGCGGCGACGATGAGGACGACGAACGCGACGCCCTTCAGGAGGGTCCGGCTGGATCGGGTCATGCGCGATCAGTCGGGATTCGTCGCCCACACCGCGAGCTCGGTGATGAAGCCGCGGTCGTCCATCTCGAGCATTGCGATGGCTGCGTGGGCGATCTCGATCGAACGCAGCTTCCGCTCGCTGAACGGCCGTCCGGAGAAGAACTCGGTCTGGACTTCGCTCGGGTCGATCTGCATGACCCGGACGTTCGACTTCCGAAGCTCCGCGCGCCAGCACTCGGTCATGCCCGAGAGGGCGAATTTGCTCGCGACGTACGCGGTGCCGCCGGCGAATCCGCGCCGTCCGGCCGACGACGAGATGTTGACGATGTTGCCGCGGCTCTGTTTCACGAACCATCGAGCGGACTCGCGCGCGACCACCATCGCTCCGAAGACGTTCGTCGCGAACATCCGCTGCATGTCGTCGAGCGTGGTGTCGACCAGCGGCGCGAACGAGCCGAAGCCGGCGTTGTTCACGAGGACGTTGTACCCGCCGAGACGCTCGACGGACTCGCGGACGAGCCGCACCGCCTGCTCCTCGACCGAGACGTCGGCGGCGATCCCGATCGCGCCGATTTCTTTCGCCGACTGTTCCACCTTCGCCGCGTCGCGGCCGCAGATCACGACCTTTGCACCGCGCTTGATGAGCTGATCCGCGACCTCCCTGCCGATGCCGGAGCTTCCGCCGGTGACGAGCGCCCGTACGTCTTCGATCTTCATGGGCCGATTCTACGTCCGCATCGCTTCCCGGCCTTCCGGTACCATGGCAGACGAAATCTGAGGCACGGTCATGAAGATCGCAGTCCCATCGGACGACCAGGTCAACGTCTCCTCGCACTTCGGGCGGAGCCCCGGCTTCGTCGTATTCGAAGTGGTCGGAGGGAGGATCGCGTCGCATACGTATCGCCCCCGGAGCGCGTGCGTCGATGCCGGGGCCACGGCCTGCGCGTGCGACGTGGCGAAGCGGCCGGCGCGGCATCAGGAGATTCTCGATGCGCTCGAGGGCTGCGACGTGGTCGTCGCCCGTGGGATGGGAACGCAGCTCTACGACGACCTCGTCTCCTGCGGCATCGACGTGGTTCTGACGGACGTCGACGACGCACGCGCGGCCGCAGCGCTCTTTCTCGCGGGAACGCTCCCCGAGCGAAGCGAGATCAGCTGCGACGGGGAGATCCGGAAGCCACCCGCGACCGGCGATGATGCCTAGCGCCTAGCCCGATCGACGGGGCGCCGGTACCATGGCCGCCGGAAAAGGAACCGACGATGCTCATCCGTGTGATCTATGTCAGCCAGGCGACCCAGCCGTTCGACACCTCCAACCTCGATGCCCTCCTCGCGCTGAGCCGGCGCAACAACGAGATCCGCGGCATCACCGGGATGCTCCTCTACCACGAGGGCGATTTCGTGCAGATCCTCGAGGGGGAGGAGGAGGCGGTGCGCGAGATCTACGGCCGCATCGTCCGCGACTCACGCCACGCGAGGATCATCCTGATCGACGACTCGCCGGTGTCGGAGCGCGAGTTCGGCGACTGGTCGATGGGGTTCGTCCGGCTCGACGACAGCGAGATCCCTCCCGGCTACGTCGACTTCTTCAACCGGACTCTCGATCCCTCGTCGCTGGCAGGGCGGGCCCGGGAGGCCCTCGAGTTCCTGCGGACCGCGAGGAAAGAGGCGCGCTGAGGGGGGACCAATAGGACGAATGGGACCTATGGGACCTATGGGACCAATAGGACCCACCGCCCTTCGGCCCGCGCTCACGCGACATGAGTCCGTCCTATCGGGCGGGAGGGTCCTATAGGTCCTATTGGTCCCATAGGTCCTATTCGTCCTATTGGTCCTATCCCCCCTTCCTCGCGTGCGCGGCCGCACATGAGCTGACCGCCCCAACGGCGTATCCTCCGGCGACCGTGACGCGGACGTCCAGCCGCGCCAATTCACTGCAAGGAAGAACGTCGATGAAGCGAATGAGTCTCGTGTTGATCCTCGCCGCCTGCGTGACGTCCGTCGTCGCCTTCGCTCAGGCGCCTCCGCCTCCGCCACCTCCGCCTCCCCCGGCAATCGATGCTCCCGCACCCGTTCCGCCCGCATTCTCCGCGGACAACCCGTTCGCCAAGCCGAGCACTCTCCCGTACCAGGCGCCGCCGTTCGACAAGATCAAGGACAGCGACTTCCTCCCGGCAATCGAGGAGGGGATGCGTCAGGAGCTGGCCGAGGTCGAGGCGATCGCGGACAACCCGGAAGCTCCGACGTTCGAGAACACGATCGTCGAGATGGAGAAGACGGGAGCGCTCGGGCGCCGCGTCGGCCGCGTGTTCGGCGGTGTCGCGCAGTCGAACACCAACCCGACCCTCCAGAAGATCCAGACGATCCTTGCGCCAAAGCAGGCCGCTCACCGCGACGCCATCAGCCTCAACCCGAAACTATTTGCCCGGGTGAAGGCGATCTACGACCAGCGCAACACGCTCGAGCTCGACCCCGGGCAGAAGCTGCTCGTCGAGCGGTACTACAAGAACTTCGTCCGCGCGGGCGCTCAGCTCTCCGAGGATGACAAGACGAAGCTCCGCGCGCTGAACAAGGAGCAGTCGAAACTGACGAACGAGTTCCGCCAGAAGATCCTCGCGGCGACCAACGCCGGCGCGCTCGTCATCGATGACAAGGCGCTCCTCGACGGTCTGTCGGAAGCCGACATCGCTGCGGCCGCCGCGAAGGCGAAGGACCGCGGCCTCGAAGGGAAGTACGTCCTCACGCTGCTGAACACCACGATGCAGCCGGCGCTCACCTCGCTCCACAACCGCGACGTCCGCGAGCGCCTCTACAAGGCGTCCGTCGCCCGCGGCATGGAAGGGGAGTACGACACCAGGCCGATCGTCTCGCGACTCGCGCAGCTCCGCGCCGAGCGCGCGAAGATCCTCGGGTTCCCGTCGCACGCCGCGTACGGGCTCGACGAGCAGATGGCGAAGGCGCCCGAGAACGCGATGAAGCTGATGACCGACATCGTGCCGGCCGCGACCGCGAAGGCGCGCGCGGAAGCCGCACGCATGCAGCAGCTGATCGACGAACGGAAGGGCGACTTCAAGCTCGCTCCGTGGGACTGGGACTTCTACGCCGAAGAGGTGCGGAAGGCCGACTACAAACTCGACGAGGCGGAGGTCCGCCCGTACTTCGAGCTCGACCGCGTCGTCAACGACGGCATGTTCTACGCCGCCACGCAGATGTACGGCATCACGTTCAAGGAGCGGAAGGACATCCCGGTCTACCTCCCCGACGTGAAGGTCTGGGAAGTGTTCGACAAGGACGGGACGCCGATGGCGCTCTTCTACGGCGACTACTTCTCGCGCGCAGGCAAGGGTGGCGGCGCCTGGTCGAGCGGGTTCGTCGGCCAGAGCAAGCTCCTCGGCACGAAGCCGGTCGTGACCAACAACCTGAACGTCACCAAGCCGGCTCCCGGGCAGCCGGCTCTGCTGACCTTCGACGAGGTCGGGACCCTGTTCCACGAGTTCGGGCACGGCCTCAACAGCCTCTTCTCGAACGTCACCTATCCCTCGCAGAGCGGCGGCGTCCCGCGCGACTTCGTCGAGCTGCCGTCGCAGTTCAACGAGCACTGGGCGCTCGAGCCGACCGTCTTCGCGAATTACGCGAAGCACTACAAGACCGGCGAGCCGATGCCGCAGGAGCTCGTCGAGAAGATCAAGAAGGTGAAGACCTTCAACCAGGGCTTCGCGACGACCGAGTACCTCGCGTCCGCGCTGCTCGACATGGCGTGGCACAGCCTGCCGGTCGACGAGCCGCAGCAGGAGCCGCTGAAGTTCGAGAAGGACGCGCTCGCGAAGTTCGGGCTCGACCTCCCCGAGATCGCCCCGCGCTACCACACGACCTACTTCTCGCACATCTGGGCCGGCGGCTACTCGGCCGGGTACTACGCCTACCTCTGGAGCGAAGTGCTCGACCAGGATGCCTACTACTGGTTCCGGGAGAACGGCGGGATGACGCGCGCGAACGGCCAGCGCTTCCGCGACATGATCCTGTCGAAGGGCTCGACGCAGGAAGCCGCACAGCTCTACCGCGCCTTCCGCGGCCGCGACCCGCAGGTCGAGCCGCTGCTCATCGAGCGTGGATTCAAAGAGCCGAAGTCCGTAACGAAGTGATCTGAAGCGAAACGCGGACCTGGAGGCACGGCCTTCAGGTCCGCCCTCGCGCGCGACCCTTGCCGGGGCTTGGGGATCGGGCCGGGTCCTCGGGGTTCCTCGGGGTTCCTCGGGTTCCTCGGTTCCTCGGGTTCCTCGGGAACACGCGTGCAAGTGCCGCCCGGGGTTACCGTCCTTCGTCGACGTCGATACAGGCGCAGCGCTGGCTCGCTGCTCTACGGGGGCAGCTGTGGCAGGTTCCCGCAACTCTCCCCGAGGAACCCCGAGGAACCCCGAGGAACCGAGGAACCCGAGGAACCCCGAGGAACCCTTGTATCCTTCGTCCATGGGCTCCTTTCGACGGGTCGCGCTCGTTCAGTCGCATCAGCAGCTGGCGCCGGTCCACGTCTACTACGTGACCGACCTCGTCGAGCTGTGCGGCCTCGCGGCGTTTATCCGCGACGAGGTCGACCAGGTCGACCTGCCGGTTTCGCCGTCCGATCGCGAGCCGCTCGCGACGTTCGAGCGCTACATGCGCCGCAACCGGCCCGACCTCGTCGGGATCTCGGCCTTCACCTGCGGCGCGAACTCGGGCCGCGAATACGCGAGGATCGCCAGCTCGATGGGGGCCTACGTCGTGGCGGGCGGGTTTCATCCGTCGGCTCTGCCCGAAGAGGTCCTCGGCTGGCCGGGTGTCCAGGCGGTCGTCCGCGGCGAAGGGGAGCACGCGCTCCGCGAGCTCGTCCGGACAGGATCGCCGCAAGCAATCCCCGGCTTCTCGTATCGCTCGAATGGCGGGTTCGTTCATAACCCGGTTCCGCTGCCGATCGAGGACCTCGACTCCCTTCCGCTGCCGGCGCGCGAGCTCCGTCCCGCGCGGTTCGGACTCTCGGGCCTCGACTACCACACCGACACGGTCTACGCCTCGCGCGGGTGCAAGGGTCGCTGCAGCTTCTGCGCGAACGACCTGATCGGACGCAACTGGCGGGCGCGCAGCAACGAGCTGATCCTGCGCGAGCTCCTGACGCTCACCCCTCCGCGCAAGGGCCCGTGGAAGTACGTGAAGTTCTGGGACTCGAACTTCCTCGCCGACACCGCCCGCATCGAGGACCTCTGCCGGTTGATCCTCGGTGAAGGGCTGGAGAGATGGTTCCGGTTCATCGTCGAGTCGCGCGTCGAGGACATCGTCCGCTCCGGCCCGATCCTCAAGACGATGCGGAAGGCCGGGTTCGTGCGCATCGGCTGCGGGGTGGAGAGCCCGAACCGCGCGACGCACCGCGGTCTGAAGAAGGGGATCAACCTCGACCACGTCGCCACGGCGGCGAAGCTCGTTGCCGACAGCGAGATCCAGTTCACGAAGTTCCTCATCGTCGGACACCCGAATGAAACGCGCGAGGACATCCTCGCGTACCCGGAGTTCGCCCTCTCGCACGGGACGCGTCTTCAGAAAACGACCGTCTTCGTGATGACGCCTTATCCGGGGACAAACCTCGGCGCGGAGTACGTCGCGAACGGCAAGGTCACGAGCTTCGACTGGGACCTCTACAACAACCACGGGGCGGTCGTGGCGCCGGGCGACATCTCGAGCCTGGAGCTGCAGGGGCTGTTCTTCGCGGTCGCCGCCGGCATCGCGACGGCCGTCCGGCTGCGGAAGGGGAAGTCGCTCCTGCAGACCGCCGCGCGGATCTTCGAGCCGATGTTCGTCGCCGTGAAAATGGCTCGACTCGGAGACCGCTACACGCGCCAGGAAGTCATGCTCGAACTGATGCAGAGGATCGAGCAGCTTCCGGTCCCCGCCGACTGCACCCGGACGGCGAAGCGGCCGAGCTTCAGCGACCGCCTGGCAATCCGCTTCCACTGCGAGGGACGGCCGTCGGTGGTTCTCGGGATCGTGGAGGAGGACGGGATCGAGCGGCTGATCACGCGCAGCGGCGAAAGCCCTCTGGTGTCACGTGGACGTCGGCTGCGCGAGGTGCACGTTTCGCTGCCGATGGTCGTGGAGCTGATCGAGCGGCTCGATCACAACCAGCTCGCCCACGACGCGACGATGCTCCGCTGGAAGCCTTCTGCCTTCCGGCTGAGGTGGCTGCCGTCCCTGCTGCGCCACGTCGGGATCGTCGCATTAGCATTGACGCGGATGCTTGCGTTTGACGGGAGCCGGTCGATTCGAGCTGCGCTGGCTCCAAGGCCGGTCGAGAAGGACGCCACCGCGACTTCTGCGAAAGGCTGACCGTGACGCAGGTCCCTCGCGGAGCGCCATCTGCGCCTCGTACAATCCACCTCCCATGCGCGTGCTCGTCATCGCCCCGGAAGACTTCCAACCGCTCGAGCTGCTGAGGCAGGAGATGCCGGACGTCGAGCTGACGGTCGGGCTCGACATCGAGCTACTCCGTAGCGGCGCGGCCGGGGCCGATGCGGTGCTGCTCGCGCCGCGCTACGGCGCCGTGATCACAGACCTCTGGAGCGAGCTGCAGACCGTCCGGTGGATCCACACGCTCGGTGCCGGCGTGGAGGCGATGCCGTTCGATCTGCTCCGCGGCAGCGACGTGGTCGTGACGAACTCGCGCGGCCTCTACGCGGACGCGCTCGGCGAGTTCGTCATCGCGGCGATGCTCTGGTTCGCCAGAGACCTCAGGCGGATGACGCGCAATCAGGACGCGGGGCGCTGGGAGCCTTTCACGATCGAGCGGCTCGAAGGGACGACGGTCGGGATCATCGGCTTCGGTGGAGTCGGACAGGCGATCGGCCGGCGCGCCGCGGCGATGGGGATGCACGTCCTCACGGTCCGGCGCCAGCAGGAGTTCGGCGAGCCGTCGGTCGATGAAGTGATCGTGCAGGCCGACTACATCGTGATGTCGGTGCCCCTCACGCCGAGCTCCCACCGGATGATGACGCGGGAGCGCATCGCTGCGATGAAGCCGGAGTCCGTCTTCATCAACGTCGGACGCGGGAACACCGTCGACGAGGAGGCTCTGGTGGAGGCGCTCCGCGAAAGGCGGATCCGCGGCGCGGCGCTCGACGTCTTCGCGGCCGAGCCGCTCGCGTCCGGTCACCCGCTCTGGCAGCTCGACAACGTCCTGATCTCTCCCCACACCGCCGATCACGCCGCCGACTCCCATGAGCGGGCGATGCGCTTCTACATCGAGAACCTGCGCCGCTTCCGCGCCGGTGAGCCGGTCGAGAACGTGGTCGACAAGAACGAGCAGTACTAGCGCCGCAGCGTGGAGGTCACTGCTTCACGAGCTCGACTCTGCGGTTCTTCGCGCGTCCCGCTTCGGCCGCATTCGATGCGACCGGGGCGAAGGGGCCGTTGCCGAAGGGGCGGAGTCGGGCGGCGGCGACTCCGTGTTTGTCGACGAGTGCCTTGATGACGGCGGCCGCGCGGTCCTGCGAGAGCTTCAGATTCGCGTCGACGCTGCCGACGGTGTCGGTATGCCCGACGACGTAGACCTTGAGAGCGGCGTCGGATTTGAGCAGCTTCGCGATCTCGGCGAGGGCCGGCTCCGAAGCCGGCTTCAGCGTAGCGCTCGCGGTGTCGAAGTAAATCCCCTCGACCGCAACATGGCCGGTCATTGCGAGATCGTTCGAGAAGGACGCGGCGTCGGCGACGATGATCTGCTCCATCTCGGTCTGCTTCACGATCCGCAGCCAGATCTTGCCGTTGCCCTTCTCGGCCTGCGCCCAAACTTCCTTCCCGTCGACCATCACCGTGCCGTTGACCCATCGCTGCGGATCGGAGCCCTGGATCTTTCCTCCGATCTTCTTGAGGGCGTTCTCGTAGTTCCGGATGATCTCGAGGCCGGAGCGCTCGTCCTCCCGCTTGTCGATGGTGTACTGGACGAACGTGAGCTCTCCCTCGACGTTCTTCCTCGGCGGCTTGACACTGAAGAAGGCGTAGGTGTCGAACGCCTTGGTCTCGCACTTCTCGATCCGGTACTTCGGCATGCGGACCGGGAAGAGTGCGGGGTCCTTGCAGCCGGCGGCGTCGCCCTTCTGGGCAGCGGCGGGGGTCGCGAGGAGAATGGCGGCGGCCAGGATGAGGAAGGCGGATCTCGTCGAAATCATCGTTCGCTCCGATCGTGCTGGTTGTTCGAGTTCGCCTGCAACCATTCCACGATGCGCGTCCGACGTCGCCCGGCGCGATCACGCAGCGATGTGAGGCGGTGGTCCCGGCGGCGGCGGGCGGCGGCGCGGAGTCACGG
>JBAQWH010000524.1:0-16012 GCA_049298815.1 Thermoanaerobaculia bacterium
TCCTGACACTGCTGGTCGACCGCGGTGCGGCGCTCGACGCGGTCGACGCCGTCGGGACGTGTGCGCTCCACTCGCTGGCGTCGCGTGGCAACGCCGATGGCATTCGGCTGCTGCTGGCGAAGGGGGCGAACATCGAACTGCAATCGCCCGAAGGCAAGAGTGCGCTCCACTATGCGGCGCTCGGCAAGCACGCCGGCGTCGTGCGCATGCTGGTCGAGAGCGGAGCCAGTCTCGAGATCTCCGACGCCATGGGACGGACGCCGCTGGTCATCGCCGCGCGTGAGATGGCGGGCGCCGACGTCGTGCGCACACTGCTCGATCTCGGCGCGAACGTTGCGGTCGTCGATCGCTTCGGCGACACCGCTCTCACGCTCGCTGCCTGGCGTGGCACTGCGGACGTGGTGGCGCTTCTCCTGGAGCGGAAGGCGCAGATCCCGGCAGATCCGCAGAATCGAAAGCAGCTGTTCGACCAGTCCGTTTCGAACGGACTCGACGCCCTGTTCTTCCGCCTGTCGTTTGAAGGGGTGGATCTCGCCGCCCCCACCATGGAGGGCGGAACGCTCCTTGGTGCAGCGGCCGAGGGAGGCTCGGCCGTCATCCTCGAGGCGCTGCTCTCGCGCGGGCTCGACGTGAACCAACGCGACGGGAACAGTTGGACGCCGCTGCACTTCGCGGCAGACCTGGGGCGGCGAGAAGCGCTCGAACTGCTGCTGTCGAAAGGAGCGGACCCGCGCGTCCGTACCGTCATGGGACAGTCGGCCTGGAACATCGCTGCGGAAAACGGTGACCAGGAGACGATGGCGTTTCTCGCCGCGAAGGGCGTTCCGCAGGAGAGTCCCTCATTCCCGCTGCTGAGCGGCGAGTACCTCGGCCAGAAGAAACCGGGAAGGAGAGCCGAGAGGTTCGCGCCGGGGATCGTGTCCAGTCGTTACGGACTGCACAGCAACGTCGTCTTCTCGCCCGACGGCAGCGAGGCGCTCTGGTCGGTCATGCTCCCGACGCGAGGCGCCAGGTACGCGCCGATGCGCACCCTCGTATCGAGACTCGAGAACGGCCGATGGACGTATCCGCAGCCCGCTGTCTACGGCGGGACCGAGGTCGCAGACGTCCCGATCTTCCACCCCGGAGGCAGAGCGCTATACGACATGTCGAGCCGCAAGCTCCCGGATGGCAGCGACACGGGCAAGGAGAACATCTGGGTGCGGGAGAAGAGCGCCGCGGGATGGACGAGCGCGAAACCGCTCGATCGTGCCGTCAACGAATTGCCGCAACACTGGCAGTTCAGCGTCGACCGCGCCGCCAACCTCTATTTCAGTACCACGATCCCCGGTTCGGTGGGCCAGAGCGACATCTACGTGTCGCGCCTTGTGAAGGGGCGATACCAGAAGCCGATGAACCTCGGCCCGTCGATCAACACGGCGGACATGGAAGGTTTCCCGTTCATCACACCGGACGGCCGCACGCTGTTGTTCGGCCGGAACCTGGACATCTACGTGAGCTACCTGACTCCTGAAGGGACGTGGACGCGCGGACGCCGGCTTCCGGGCATCAACACGCCGGCGCTCGAGCTGCTGCCGATGCTCTCGCCGGACGGCCGCTACCTCTTCTTCTCGCGCAATCACGCCACCTGGTGGGCCGATGCCGCGATCATCGACGAGCTGCGACCTGTCGAACTGGCGCGCGTCGGTCAGAAGCCCGCCGTCGAGGAGGTCGCGGGAATCGTGGCGACCGGTGACGTCGAGAAGGCGCGAGTGCGCTTTGCCGCGATGCGGGGAGCGGAGGCGCGCAGCTGGTTTGCCGACGAGAGCGAGTTCGTCGCGCTCGGATACCGTCTCCTCGGCGAGCGAAAGGTGCCCGAAGCGATCGCGGTGTTCGAAATGGCCACGCAGGCGTTCCCCGGCTCGTGGAACACCTGGGACAGTCTCGGCGAGGCATGCGCTGCCGGCGGCGACCGTCCCGCAGCCATCGCTCACTACGCGAAGTCGGTCGAGCTCAACCCGGACAACCAGAACGGAAAGACCGCCCTCGCGCGGCTTCGCGCCGAAGAGCCGGCGGAACGGCTCGCCATCGCGCCAGTGACGGTTCCCGCCGGAAGCGCGCCGGTCATCACCGACGGGATGTTCAGCGCCGGAGAGTGGGACGATGCGCTCCGGATCGCGATGAGCGACACGGTCTCCTTGCACCTCAAGGAACACGGAGGCGTGGTCTTCATCGGGGTGCGTGGCAGCGCTCCGCTCAGCGTCGGTCCCTGTGATCTTTCCCTCGCGCTTCCGGGCGGCGAAATTCTGCAGCTGCACGTGTCCAGGCAGCTCGGCGAGATCGTGATTCCGGCAAGCGGTGACGCGCCGCCGTGGCGCTTCGGCCTCACGTCCGGCTGGTACGCGAACGAACTGCGGGCCGACGGCGAGCTTGGGGCTCGCCTTCAGACGGAAGGCAAGACACCGTTCGAGATCATCCGTGCGACTTCGTATCCGTCGGAGGGAATCGAGTTCGCCATCAGACGAACGAAGGTTCCGGGACAGCGATGGTTGATGCGCCTGTGGGCCACGGGTTTCGTCGACGGGAGGCCGGCTGCTCTCAACTATCCGCCCGCGGCCGTTGAACGGACGACCGACGGCTGGCTGGAGCTCCGGCTGCAGTAAGCCGGCGAGAAGGGGAGGGACGGCGTCGCCGGCAACGTACTGTGCCCGCAAGCTCTCGCTGCCGGACGGAACGCTGACCGCTGCGGCGGCCGAGGCCATCCGTCGAGCTGAAGAGGTTGCAGGCTCGGCGCTCATCGGTGTTGCGGCGTTCGGATCCTGGGCGCGTGGCGAGATGGCAACCGAGTCCGACGTCGATCTCCTGATCGTCATCGATGGGACGCTCGCCGTCGATCGCGGGCTTTATCGCGCATGGCCGAGGACCTCACGCCGTCGTCGTTCTACTCGAAGAAGGATGCGACGTCTGCCCGCGACGGCGCACGCCTCACGGTCGAACGCGTCCGCCCTCACGTGCTGACGTGAGTCGGGGCCCGGTCTCGCTCACGGAACGAGTGGGTGGCGACCGTGGATTGATTCGCAGAGCAAGACGACTCTGCGTATGACATCCGTCAACCCCCCGAATCAACGCCCCTCTTCGGTCTTCGCGAGCAGCCGTGCGGTGACGTCGGCCGCCAGCGGCGCCGCGTCCTGAAAGTTCTCGCGCAGCCGGCCGATGACGTGCTGGAACCGGCCGCCGAACTGCTCGCACCAGTTGCAGCCGCGGAGGTGCGAGATCACCTGCTCGCGTACAGCGGTATCGAGCTCCCCGTCGAGGAAGTCGGACAGGACGTCGAGGACGTCGCCGCAGCTCATCCCCGCGACGATGCGTTCAGCGGGCGGGTTCATAGGTCTCCCTCACTTTCGAGACGAAACGCAGTCTGGCGCGATGGAGCCGCGTCTTCATGGCGGCGATCGAGACGCCGAGGACCGCGGCCACTTCGCTGCCGGAAAGCCCTTCGACGTCGCGTAGCAGGAGGACTTCGCGGTCGGTCTCGTCGAGCGCCTCGAGGCCGCGTGCGAACAGCTCCTGCGATTCCTTCCTGAGGAGCACAGCCTCGGGATCCTCGGCCGCGCCCCATCCGGCCGCGAGGCCGAGCTCCGAGAGTGTCTCGAGCGTTTCCGGCTCGCCGGCACGGCGTCGGTGCTGCCGGTAGACGGCGTTCCGCGCGATCGTCAGCAGCCAGCTGCGGACACTGGTCTCGCCGCGGAACGAGGCCGACCCGCGCCACGCCGACAGAAACGCTTCCTGCAGCGCGTCCTCCGCCGCGGCTTCGCTGGAGGCGAGCGCACAGGCGAAGCGGAACACCTCCGCACCGTGCCTCGCCACCAGCTCGGAGAACGCCTCGCGATCTCCGGCCGCCGAGCGACGGATCAGTTCTGCGTCGCGGTCTTGTTGCTCTTCATCGGGCATGTGCTGAGGCCGAACACCGAATACAGAGGGCAGGTCCCGGCGATTCCGGTCAGCAGCGGGACGAGACCCACGAGGCCCCAGAGCGTCTTCGGGCCGACGACGGTGAGCGAGAGCAGCGCGAGCCCGACGACGATGCGAAGAACGCGGTCGATGGTGCCTTCGTTGGTGCGGAAGAAAGCGGTCATGGTCAATCTCCTTCGACGGGTAAGAGCCTGACGGGCGAGGAAGGATTCACATCAGCAACGTATTGTCCGGCCAATCCGACAGGGACGGAGCGGATGCCGTCGCGGTCGGAACGCCGGACGTTCGTGCCACCAGCGCATTTCTGGTGACGGTACCCACGCCCGGCTGCGACCACGTGGCCGACGTTCCGGCCGCTGTGAGAGGATCACCGCATGTCCGCCGGGTCCCGCGGACGCCACGCTGCGCGCGGCAATCAGCCGCCGCAACTTCGTCGAGGAACCCGTCGCCCATCTCAATGCGAGAGGAGAACCGACGTGCCTGATAAGAAGCACATGACGAGCGTCAGCGAAAGCGAGAATCCTGCAATCCCGTCCCCGACGCCGAAGCCGCGCCGCCCGAGGACGAACAAAGACTGGTGGCCGGAACAGCTGGATCTGTCGGTCCTCCATTGCCACTCGTCGCTGTCCAACCCTCTCGCGCAGGATTTCAAGTACGCGCAACAGTTCGCGTCCCTCGATGTCGACGCGCTCAAGCGTGACCTCACCGAGCTGATGACCACTTCGCAGGAGTGGTGGCCGGCGGACTATGGCCACTACGGGCCGCTCTTCATCCGCATGTCGTGGCATTCCGCCGGAACCTATCGGATCGCCGACGGCCGCGGCGGCGCCGGCGATGGCCAGCAGCGGTTTGCCCCGCTCAACAGCTGGCCCGACAACGCGAACCTGGACAAAGCGCGCCGGCTGCTCTGGCCGCTCAAGAAGAAGTACGGTCAGACGATCTCCTGGGCCGATCTCATCGTCCTCGCGGGCAACGTCGCGATGGAGTCGATGGGGTTCAAGACGCTCGGCTTCGGATTCGGACGGCCGGACGTGTGGGAGCCCGAGGATATTTTCTGGGGTCCCGAGGACACGTGGCTGGGCGATGAGCGCTATAGCGGCGATCGCGAGCTGACCGGTCCGTTCGGCGCCGTGCAGATGGGCCTGATCTACGTGAATCCCGAAGGACCCGGAGGCAAGCCGGATCCGCTGGCTTCCGCGAAGGACATTCGCGAGACGTTCAAGCGGATGGCGATGAACGACGAGGAAACCGTCGCGCTCATCGTCGGCGGTCACTCGTTCGGCAAGTGCCACGGCGCCGCACCAGCGGTCGGGAACGTCGGCCCGGAGCCGGAGGCGAGTGCGATCGAGGACCAGGGCCTCGGCTGGAAGTGCATGCACGGCGGAGGCAAAGGCGCCGACACGATCACCAGCGGCCTCGAAGGCGCCTGGACGAACAACCCGATCCAGTGGGACAACGGGTTCCTCGAGAACCTCTTCAACTACGAGTGGGAACTGACGGAAAGCCCCGCCGGCGCGAAGCAGTGGACGCCGAAGAACCCGGAGGCTCAGGGAACGGTGCCGGATGCCCACGATCCTGCGAAGCGGCACGCGCCGATGATGCTGACGACCGACCTCGCGCTGCGCGTCGATCCGATCTACGGGCCGATCGCGAAGCGCTTCTTCGAACATCCGGACCAGCTCGCCGAGGCGTATGCGAAGGCCTGGTTCAAGCTGCTCCACCGCGACATGGGTCCGCGCTCGCGCTACCTCGGTCCCTGGGTGCCCGAGCCTCAGCTGTGGCAGGACCCGGTGCCGCCGGTCGACCACGCGCTCATCGACGCGAACGACATCGCAGCGCTCGGAAAGAAGATCCTCGCTTCTGGTCTGTCGATTCCGGAGCTGGTCTCAACGGCCTGGGGTGCGGCGGCGAGCTTCCGCGGAACCGACAAGCGTGGTGGCGCCAACGGGGCGCGGATCCGCCTCGCACCGCAGAAGGACTGGGAGTCGAACGAACCGCCTCGACTCGCGAAGGTGTTGAAGGCGCTCGAGCAGATCCAGCGGGAGTTCAACGACGCGCAGTCCGGCGGGAAACGGGTCTCGCTCGCCGACCTGATCGTCCTCGGCGGATGCGCCGCGGTCGGGGAGGCCGCGCGCAAGGCAGGCCACGACATCGACGTCCCGTTCGCGCCGGGTCGCACCGACGCGTCGCAGGAGCAGACCGACGTCGAGACGTTCGAAGCGCTCGAGCCGCTCGGCGACGGGTTCCGCAACTACCTGCGCGCGGGTGATCCGTTGTCGCCGGAGACACGTCTGCTCGATCGCGCCAGCCTCCTGCGGCTGACGGCGCCCGAGATGACGGTGCTCGTCGGCGGCATGCGCGCTCTCGACGCGAATTTCGGCGACGCGAAGCACGGCGTCTTCACCGGCCGGCCGGGAACGCTCACCAACGACTTTTTCGCGAACCTGCTCGACATCACCACGGCGTGGCGGCCCTCCGCCTCGGAAAAGAACGTGTACGAAGGGCGCGATCGCGCTTCGGGGGAGGCGAGGTGGACGGCGACGGCGGTCGATCTCGTCTTCGGCGCGCACTCGCAGCTCCGCGCACTCGCAGAGGTCTACGCGAGCGACGATGCGCAGGAGAAGTTCGTCCGCGACTTCGTGGCCGCGTGGACCAAGGTGATGAACCTCGATCGGTACGACCTTCTGCACGAGGCGTGAGGTCCGTGTCGTAGCCGTTCACCACAGAGGCACCGAGACACAGAGGAGGACGGAGGGCTTCCGCTGTCCACTCTCTGTGTACCTCTGTGTCCTCTGTGTCTCCGTGGTGACCGTTCCGGGCGATCGGGACGGCGCGGACGCGCCTGATGAGCGCGACGTAGAGCGCAACGCAGCACGAAGAATCTCAAACACATCTGCGTCGAGCCCATTAAGAAACCGACGGGATCTTCCACTAGTGATGTAGGTGCGTCCCTTCGCGATGCGCCAATGGGTCCGATCGACAACGAATCTGTGGGAGTCCTCATGAACCGAGGGTTTCGCCTCGTCTGCTGTGCTCTGTCTTTTCTCTTCGCGGCGCAGTCCCTCCACGCCGCCACCGCCTCCGACGTGATCCCCGCCATCGCCCCAACGGGCGCATGGGTGGTGATCCTTGGGACGGGCCTCGACTCGGCCGGCATCGCGGTGTCGTTTGCGACCGCGCGCGGCCGCGTCCCGGCCGAGATTCTCGAGCGTGCTCCGGCACTCCTCCGGGTCGCCGTCCCGGCTGACGCGGTCCCAGGACCGGTCGTCGTGAGCGAAGCCGGTGCGACGGTGGCGACGTTCAACTTCTCGGTCGCGAGCTCGGCGCGGTACACGCGCCTTCTCACAATTTCGAAGGGAGCACTCAGTGTTCCGACCGCGGTGTGGGTCGATCGCAGGACCGGCATCGCCTATGTGGCCGACGCCGGTGCGAGGCAGGTCAAGCGGGTCCTCACGACCGGGGAGGTCACCGTGGTTGCGGGATCCGGCAAGAACGGCGATCCGTTCAGGGAGCCGGTCGGGGTGGCGGGTGATCCGGAGCGCGGCGTTCTCTACGTCGCAGACGGTGCGGCGAACGTGATCTTCCGGATTGCGCTGAGTGATGGGGCGACGTCGGTCTTCGCCGGATCAGGGAAGCCGGGAGATCGCGACGGCATCGGCCGCAACGCCGAATTCAAGAGGCCTTCCGGACTCGCGGTCGATAGCACTGGCGCGTTGTTCGTCGCCGACGGCGGCAACGCCAGGATCCGGCGCGTTGCGCCCGACGGGACCGTGACCTCATTCGCCGGGCGAGGCACTCCAGGGCACGCAGACGGTCCGGCCGCGCAGGCCGCGTTCAAGGATCCTGCGGGGGTCGCGGCCGCCGGTAACGAGGTCTTCGTCGCCGACAGCGGCAATCACGCGATCAGGAAAATCGCAGATGGAATCGTGACGACGGTCGCCGGCACGACGCACCCGGGATTCCTCGACGGACCGCCGCCGGTCGCCGAGCTCAAGTCGCCGTCGTCCTGCGCGGTCGACGGCAACGGGCGCCTTGTCATCTCCGATTCGGCGAATCACGCGGTCCGTGCCGTGCGCCTCAACGAGCTTCTCGAGACCATCGCAGGGAGCGGGAAGCCGGGCTTCCTCGACGCCGCCGATCCGCGCGCCGCGAAGTTCCATGAGCCTGCGGGGATCGACGTGGCCGGGGCCGTGTTCATCGCCGATTCGAAGAACGGCGCGCTGCGACTCCTGCTGCCGGAGGTCTCGGTGACGGCGCTTCACCCGCCGCAGGGGAGCACCAGCGGCGGCGACTCGATCCGGATCTTCGGCAACGGCTTCGTTCCGGGGGCGACGCGGGTCACCTTCGGCGCCGTCTCCGCGACCGAGATCACGTGGCTGTCGGCCACCGAGCTGCTCGTCAGGACGCCTCCCGGGCCGGCGGGCACCGCCGACGTGAGCGTCGAGACGGCAGCGGGCCGGGCGACGCTCACCAGTGCGTTTCTGTTCCGCAAACCTCTCACCGCGATCACGGTGATGCCTGCAAGCGTGGAGCTCAAGATCGGCGAGTCGCTGCAGCTCGCAGCGACCGGCAGCTACGCCGACGGAAGTACAGCCGACCTGACGTTGACCGCCGTATGGTCGACGACGGACGCGTCCGTGGCCAACGTTACCGCGGCAGGCGAAGTGTCGGCCGTCGCAGTGGGAAGCGTGCAGCTCACTGCGTCGAGCGACGGGATTGTGGGGGGCGCGACAGTGGTCGTGACGCCCGTGGACGAGGTTCCGCCCGACCCGGCGGCGATCGCACCACCCATCGACGTGTCGGTCGCGACATCCTTCTCGTCGAGCACCGAGTTCCTGTACAGCGGCAGCACGCCCGTGCAGAAGGACGTGCTCCCTGGTTCGATCGAAGCAGCGCGCGTCGCGATCGTCCGCGGTCTCGTCACCGCCGCGGGTTCCCCGCTCGCAGCCGTTAGGGTGAGCGTTCCGGCGCATCCAGAGCTTGGCTCGACGCTGACTCGTGCGGACGGACGTTACGACGTCGCGGTCAATGGCGGAGGCGACGTGACGGTCCGCTTCATGCGCGACGGCTACCTCCCAGCGGATCGCAAGGTGCGGCCGCGATGGAACTCGTTCGTCGAAGCGGATCCTGTCGTTCTGGTCCCGCTCGATCCGAAAGTGACGACGGTGACTATGGGTGCTGGAGCGATGCAGGTCGCGCAGGGCACACCGATGGAAGATGCAGACGGGAGGCGGAGCGCGACCGTGCTCTTTCCCGCCGGAACCACTGCCGAGGTGGTTCTGCCGGACGGGTCGCGCAGCGCGCTGGATCGGATGCATCTGCGCGCGACTGAGTACACCGTCGGCCCCGACGGTCCGGCCCGAATGCCGGCTCCGCTTCCGCTGAACGCCGCATACACGTACTGTGTCGAGATCAGCGCAGACGAGGCGATCGCAGCCGGATCCGAGGAGATCCGGCTCTCGCAGCGCGTTCCGGTCTACGTCGAGAACTTCCTCGGTTTCGAGATCGGTGAGCCCGTACCGGTCGGTTACTACGACCGAACGAACGGTGTCTGGGTTGCGAACGACAACGGTGTCGTGCTCAAGATCGTCAGCATCGAAGGCGGCGTCGCTGCTGTAGACACGGATGGCGACGGCATGGCCGATAGTGACGCCGCGCTCGAAGCGATCTCGATGACACCGGAGGAACGGCAGAAGCTCGGAACGCTTTGGCCGTCCGGGACATCGCTCTGGAGATTCACGACCGACCATTTCTCGCCGTCGGACGTCAACTGGCCGGCCGCTCCGAGCGAGATCCCGCCAAACGGCAATGGGCTCGGACCTCAGGTCGACCCGACGCTGGACCGGCCGTGCAAGGCAGGCGGATCGATCATCGAGTGTCAGAACCAGGTGCTCGGGGAGTCGATCCCGGTCGCTGGGACGCCGTACACGCTCGAGTACCGCAGCAGCCGGGTGCGCGGACGCCTGGCGGCGCGCCGGGTCGAGATCATCCTCGCCAAGGGTGAACCGCCGGCTGGAGTCAAGCAGATCGAGTTCGAGGCCAATGTCGCCGGCCGCGTGTTCAAAGGTGCGTTCTCGCCGTCGAAGGACCTCCGCACCATGATCGACTGGGATGGCCGCGACGCATATGGACGCGTCGTCCAGGGTGCCCAGACGGTCGAGGTGAAGATCTCCTACGTATACGACGCCGTGTACGTACGGCCCATGCGTTTCGCGGCGCCGACGGGACGCCTGCTTCTCGGCGCGCGACGCGAGCTCCGCTGGACACAGGGATACGTGGTCCAGATTCGGCCGTGGGAACAGCTTCCGTACGGCCTGGGCGGATGGAGCCTGAGCGTTCACGACGGCTACGACCGGAACGGCGACATCGTCTACAACGGCGATGGCGGACGGAGAACGGGCGACGAAGGCGTCGGGATTGTCCAGACGGTGGGCGGCGCAGGGCTGAGCAGCGCCTACTACTGGCCGACCTTCATCGGTCTTCCTGTGACGCCGGAGGGAGTCCCCGCTCGGCAGGCAAACATCCTGCGGCCGACGTCCATCGCGACCGCGTCCGACGGGACGGTCTACATGGCGACCGGCTACTACCGATGGGGCAGTGGGCCCGGTGCCGTGTACGCCATGCGCGAAGGGGTGATTCGCAAAATTGGCGGCGCCGCGGCGGGCGACGCGAGCGATGGACGTAGCGCTCTCGAGACGGTCATGTACCCGTGGGCGGTAGCGGCAGCGTCGGACGGCTCCGTCCTCTTCAGCGACCAGAGCTCCGCCACGGTTCGGAGGATCGGAAGGGACGGCATCGTCAGTCGCGTGGCTGGCTCCGGCACGAGGGGATATGCGGGGGACGGAGGGCCTGCGTTCGACGCGGCCATGTCCGAGCTGCGCGACGTGGTGGTCAGTGCGGACGGCGATGTGTACGTGCTGGACGGTGGCCGCATCCGGCGCATCTCGACCGACGGCAGGATTTCCACGGTCGTCGCGAGCAACCCTGACCCCTGGAGCGGAAGCATCAGCGAGGGCGAGCCCGGGCCGTCGGTTCGAGCGGCGGTGAGCGCCATCGCGCAGGCGCCGGACGGGAGGCTGTACTTCACCCACAGCGGTGGTGTCTGGCGGCTCGACACGGACGGAGCCGTTCGCCAGGTCGTGGGACCGACCGAGGGGCCCTTCGGCTTCATCACGTTTTCTCCTTCAGGGGAACTGTTCGCGATACGTTCCACGTCCGGATACTTCAGCGTCTACCGCCGTCGAATCGACGGATCGATGGAGCGGGTGGTTGGCGGGACGTCGGGTGACATGGCCGGAGCCGACCCGATGCGCAACATCTACTTCGGGGGTGAAGGCGAGTCGCCGTTCAGTCAGAACTTGAAGTTCGGCAATCCACAGTCGATCACTGTCGGGCACGACGGAGCACTTCTGATCGCCGACATGGCCAACTCGCGGCTGCGCCGTGTGGCATTCCCGAGTCGACTCCAGAGGGGATCGGAGACCGTCATCCCCTCCGCCGACGGTAGCAACGCCGCGGTGTTCGATGCCGCAGGGCGGCATTGGCGCACGGTGGACACCGTCACAGGCTCTACGCTTCTCACGTTTGGTTACGACGGGGAAAGCCGCCTGTCGACGGTGACCGACCTGGCCGGGAACGTCACCAGGATCACGCACGGGCCAAACGGACCGGAGTCGATCGTCGCACCCGGCGGACAGACGACGACCCTCACGGTCGACGCGGCAGGTCATCTGGCGTCGATCACGAACCCGGCCGGTGAGACGGTCGCACTCTCTTCGACCCCCGAGGGTCTGCTGACCGGACTCACGGACCCGAAGGGGAACGAGCACGAGTTCACATTCTGGCCGGACGGACGGCTCTTCGCAGATGCCAATCCGTATGGAGCGCAAACGTTCACGGTGTTTCGCAGCGGCCGCGACGTAACGGTGACCCGTCGGACCGCGATGGGCAGAACGACGTTGTACGCGGAGGCGCCGCATCCGTCGAACCCGACGGTCACGGTGCGGACGATCACCGACGCGGGCCTGAGTACCGTGTCGACCGAGTATCCGGACGGCGCAACGACGACCGTATACCCTGACGGCACTTCGTCGTCTGTCTCGTCCGCTCCCGATCCGCAGTGGCGGATGGAATCACCGCTGCTCTCGACGACGGTGAGGACGCCCGCGGGCCTGATGCTTCGTCTCTCTAGGACGCGGAGTGTTTCGTCCTCGAGCGACCTCCTCGCGTCGCGGAACGTCACGGACACGATGACGCTGAACGGGCGTAACTGGGTCAGCACGTATGTTGCGGCGGCCCGCACCTGGACCGAGAAGAGCCCTGCCGGCCGCACCTCGGTCACCACGCTCGACGTAGTCGGCAGGCCTGTTTCCGTCGTCCTTCCAGGCATCGAGCCCGCGACGGTGGAGTACGACGCGAGCGGCCACGTCAGCGCACTGCGCAACGGTGTCCGCTGGACGACGTTAGGGTACGACGCGCGGAACCGGCTCACGGGCGTGACCGATCATCTGGCGCGCACGATCGCATACGACTACGACGACGCGGACCGCATCGTGGCAGTCACCGCCAACGGAACACGAACGACGACATTCGGCTATGACGCCGACGGGAACCTGACCTCGGTCACGCCGCCAGGTCGTTCGGCACATTCGTTCGACTTCAACGGGGCCGACCTCGTGAGTCTCTACGCGCCCCCCACGGGTGAACCCGCGACCACGCGGTATCTGTGGAACGCCGACGGGCAGATCACCACGGTCCTGCGACCCGGCGGGACGGAGCTCGGGTTCGACTACGATGCCGAGGGCAGGCTCCGGACCATGAAGGCGCCACACGCCACCTACACGTACGGGTACGATGCCGCAGGCCGGGTCGCGGCGGTCTCGGGAGACGGGAGCGACGTCGCATTCACGTATGACGGCAGCCTGCTCACGAAGACGCAGTGGAACGGCACGATGTCGGGCTCGGTGAGCTTCACGTACGACAACGATTTTCGCGTGAGCAAGATCGATGGGACCTCGCTGGGGTACGACGTGGACGGGCTTCTCGTCACCACCGGGGCGCTCACGCTCCGCCGCGACGCCGCGAACGGTCTGCTGACGGGGACGACCCTCGGCGGCGTGACCGACAGCTGGGCCTACGATTCCTACGGCGAGGTGCGCGAGTACACGGCGACCTATGCCGGAGCCCCGGTCGCGAAGTTTACGTACGAGCGCGACCCGGTGGGTCGGATCTCGAAGGTCACCGAAACGAGTGCGGCGGGGACGACGGTGGTCGACTACGCCTACGACGCGGTGGGCCGCCTCGAGAGGGTGACGACGAACGGGACGTACACGACGACGTATGCGTACGACGCGAACTCGAACCGCAGCTCGAAGACGACCGGCTCGGTCACGGAGACAGGGACGTACGACGCCGAGGATCGCGTGCTGACGTACGGCGGCGCCAGCTTCACGTTCACGCCAGCCGGCGAGCTGACCTCGCGTCCCGACCCCTCGGGGACCACGAGCTACGTCTACGACGCGCTCGGAAGCCTCCGGAGGGTGACGACGCCTTCGGGCACCGTGATCGAGTACGTGATCGACGCGCAGAACCGAAGGGTGGGGCGGAAGGTGAACGGCACAGTGACGCACGGCTGGCTCTACGCCGACGCGCTTCGGATCGTGGCCGAGCTCGACGCGACCGGCACCGTCGTCAGTCGCTTCGTCTACGGCTCGCGAACGAACGTGCCGGACTACCTGGTGAAAGGCGGCGCAACGTACCGAATCCTCTCCGACCACCTCGGCTCCCCGCGCTTCGTCGTGAACACCGCAACCGGCGCGGTCGCACAGGCGCTGACGTACGACGAGTTCGGCAACGTCCTCAGTGACACGAATCCGGGGTTCCAGCCGTTCGGGTTTGCGGGAGGACTGTACGACGCAGCGACGAGGCTCGTGCGCTTTGGGGCGAGAGACTATGATTCGAGGGTGGGGCGGTGGACGGTCAAGGATCCTTCACTGTTCGCTGGCGGCTCGACAAATCTTTACGAGTATTCGTTCAGTGACGCGATGAACTTCATAGATCCGGAAGGAACACTGCCGAAGCGAACCGACAAGCTATTCGGTCTGCCGAAGAAGTTCTGGAATTGGTACCACAGGAAGTTCAAGGGCAAGGGTGATCCTAACATCGGACCGGACGATGCACATCGACTCTATGACGAGTGGCAAGGCTCCGGCTGTCCGACACCGGATAGCAAAAAAAGAAAGAAGCGCCGTGGCGCGGATGACACGGAGTGGTGGGAGGACCTGCTCGACATCGTCATCCCAGCACCCCCGCTATTTCTGAATCCGGAGATGCTTCCACAATCGCTCCGTCCGCCGGATCTTAACAATCCGCCTCGAGCCTGAGAAGACGTGTCAGAAGGAGAACCGCACAGTGAGTACTGCAGTATTGCGTGCTTCAGGGACGAACTTCGACGTCGATGCATTCCTGAGAAGATCCTCAGGCATCCGGCCTGACAACGTCTGGCATCGCGGTGACGCGGCGCTACACGGTCGGGTCAGGAACGAAAGTGGCTTTGCTGCGCCGGTCGCTGAAGCCGATGATGGCGAAGAGGTCGTCATGCGTGTGTTCAGCTTCTTGGGTGGTTGTTCGAAACTCATCACCGATCTGGCGGCGTCCGGCGCGGCCAGCGTTATTGATGTGAGCCTGGAGGTAGGGTCAGGAGTTCATTATGCGAGCAGCATACGGTTCGGTCCCGACGTTTTGCGACGGCTCGCGGAGCTGAGCGTGGGACTGGAAATCAGTGGATATCCAGTCAGCGACGAGTAGACAAGCCGAGGCTGCAGAACATGCCGGGTACGTCACCGTGTTCCTGCAAACCATGCGAACCGTGACGCGATGCGGGACGCACGGCGAGGTCCGCGAGTACGCGGCGACGTTCGGCGACGCGCCGGTCGCGAAGTTTACGTACGAGCGCGACCCGGTGGGGCGGATCTCGAAGGTCACCGAAACGAGGAGCGCGGGGGGACGACGGTCGTCGACTACGCCTATGATGCCGTGGGCCGCCTCCAGGCGGTGACGACCAACGGGACGTACACGACTGCCAATTCTCGTCGTCAGGGAGCTGCTCAAGAAGTTTCTTGACGATAGTGTTGACATCATTGACAGCATTTTCTGATGCCGAAAACAAGTGCATTGCCAGAACGTGAGTCTCGTGACGGTCAAGGTGCCGCGCATGGCGTAGCTGTCTACGAGGAGTTCAAGAACTTCTCTCCACCCGTTCGCGTTGCCTATGTCGTACAGGGAATGCTTGGTGTGGTTGCGCCAGAAGCGCTAACCGGCCTTCAGTCGATTGTTCTCACAAATCAGTCAGCGCTCAGTCCAAAGCAGCAGCGTAGGCGGTTGCCTAAGGGAGTTGCCAAGGGCTATGCGGTCGGAGGGTTGTATCACTCAGGGAATGGGCACGCGCCTGCATGGATCGAGCTGTTCCTAGACAACATATTTGGAGGAAAGCAGCGATGGATTCTCCGACTGCCGCTCGTTCGTGATGTCCTGCTTGCACCCGCGTTGTTTCACGAAATCGGACATCACATAGACTTCGCATCGACGGCGAGCAATCGAGACCGCGAAAGCGGCGCAGACCACTGGAAGAAGGCACTCGTGGGTGGTGATGGGGTCACACCTTCGTTCTTTCGATCGTGGGGGTCATTGGTCCGCCAGTTCTGACCGCGTGGGGCGTTCCCGTCGCCGTGAACATTCCGGATGCTGAGCCGGTTCGTTCGAGCGCGCACAGGTGCAAGCCGTCCGGCGACCGGTTCGCGCGAGCTGCACGCGAAGCTCGGCCTCCTCGAATCATTTCGAGCGCCGGAGTGATTCAGAGAAGCGCGATCAGGTTCGAAGGGTGGCCAGGGCGAGGTCGAGTTGCGCGAGCAGGACCGGGTCGCGCGAGAACGCGCGCTCGCACCGGGCGATCAGGGTCGAGACGTAGCCCTCGCTCCGCAGCCGCAGCGACGCCGCGATACTGCGGAGCGTGATCCACCCTTCGTTCCAGCCGATCCACGCCGCCAGCAGACGGAGCGGGCCT
>JBAQWH010000525.1:0-4407 GCA_049298815.1 Thermoanaerobaculia bacterium
CTAACCACTGACCACTAACCACTAACCACTAACCACTGCTCTCAGCTACTCCCCTTCGTTGGGGTCGACGGTCGCGGCTTTGCTGAGCTCGTCCGAGGCGCCTTTGTACTCGGGGAGGTCGGCCGGGTTGGCCGGGACGTACTTCAGCAGGAGGTCGCGGGTTCCGAAGACGCCGAGCTTGTTCATCAGGAACTCGAACTTCTTCTCGAGCGCGTCGACGATCGGCTGCTTCGCCGCGGCGTCCATGTGCCACATCTCCTTCTTGAACGGCCCGATCGCCTTCTTGCGGCTCTTGTAGACGAACTGCTCGTCGGTCTCGCCACTCTTGCGCTCGTCGGCGCAGTTCTCGAAGCAGAAGACGCGGATTCGCTCCTTCATCTCCGCCGGCAGCGACGGCGCGTCGAGGACCATGTTCTGGAAGCCGGTCGCGAGGTGGATCTCGACGGCATTGCTCTCCGGGAACTTGTTGAAGACCGCCTCGGACAGGGTCGAAGCGCCGTGCTGGACCGAGCCGCCGACGCCGTACTCGTTGCGGCAGATGTCGGTCACTTCGCGGAGCACGTCGAAGTCGATCTTCGCCTCGGCGATCGTCCCGTCGGCCATCGGCACGCCGCCGTGCGACGTTCCGGTCTGGACCGAGATCTTCGCGATGCCCGGTACGTCGCCGAGGTGCTTCCGGAGGCCGTTCATGTACGCGCGGACCTCGTCCGGCTTCGTGTTGTACTTGCCGACCTCGCCGATCTCGCCGCCGATCGAGATCTCGATCCCCTTCGGCTGCTTCGAGCGGATGTGCTTCGTGAAGTGCGCGGTGTAGAGGTAGTTCTCGCTCTGCTGCTCGTCGCGCGTCTCGTACTTGAGATCGACGAGCGTCGAGGTGTCGATGTCGATGTTGTAGAACTCGGCTGCGATCGCCTCGTCCATCAGCGACTCGAGCGCCTTGACTTCCGCCGCCTTCCCTTCCGGCGTCGCCCACTTCTTCGCGCTGGCCTGGAAGTGGTCGCCCTGGATGAAGACCGGTCCCTTGTAGCCCTCGGCGATCGCTGCCGCGAGGATGCAGGCGGCGTACTCGGCCGGCCGCTGTTCGGTGTAGCCGATTTCCGAGCGGGCGATCTCGAAGATGAACGGTCCGACGTCGTTCCGCATGGCGGCGCGGAAGAGGGCGCGGGCGGTGTCGTAGGTGATCGCGCGGATGTTGAATGCCGGGACCGTGAAGCGTTCCTTGATCTCGTTGCGTCCGAACGCCTGGTAGAGGGGGTAGATCGAGCTGGGGATCGCGCCCACCTTGCGGGCGCGGAGGTGGATCTGTTTGCGGGCTTCAGCCTTGGCCGCGGCGTCGCTGCTGAACACAGCGGTATGGACGAGGTCGTCGATGGAGCTTCTGTCCGTCACGGCGCTGACGTTTTCGTGAATCATGGTGCCTCCGAGGGGCGCACTTTAACAAACGAAGCGCCTGGGTGGGAGGGCGGTGGCCGGTCGAACCGGGCCCGGCAGACGATTCCGGCGCTGCGGAAATTGTCGGTGGGGCCAGATCCCTTTACACTCCCGTTGCGCAGTCATGACCGATAAACCCCTCATTCTCGCCGTCGACGATGACGGCCCCATCCTCGTGCTCATGAGGAGCCTCCTGCAGGGGTGCGGGTTCGAGCCGGTCGTGGCGAGCAACGGCGAGCAGGCTCTGGAGCAGGCTCGGGCGCGCACGCCGCACCTCGTCCTCCTCGACAAGAACATGCCCGGGATGAGCGGCCGCGAAGTCGTCCAGGCGATGCGCGCGGACAGCGCGCTGCGCGACGTTCCGGTCGTGATGCTGACCGGCGAGGCGATGAGCGAGGACGAGCTGGAGGGGATGGGGGCGAACGGCGCGATCCTCAAGCCGTTCGACATCTCCGCGCTGCTGGCGACCATCCGGTCTCACCTCGGCGTCGCCAGGCTCTGAGACGGCGTCTCCGCTAGAATCACGGTCGCATGGCCGTCCGTCACGATCGCAAAGTCTCCATCCTCGACGTGATGGGTCCGGTGATGGTCGGTCCCTCGAGCTCTCACACGGCGGGGACGGCCAGGCTCGGGCGGGTGGCGTTCGAGGTGCTCAGCGAGGAGCCGGTCGAGGCGCGCTTCCACCTCCACCCGCCGCTGGCGGCGACCTACCGCGGCCACGGCTCCGACTTCGCTCTCGTCGGAGGGTCGATCGGGCTCTCCGTTCACGACCCCCGCATCCCCGAAGCGATTCGCATCGCCGAGCAGATGGGGGTCAGGGTCGAGTTCGCCGAGGAGGACCTCGGCGACGTCCATCCGAACTCGGTCCGCATCGAGCTCCGCGGCGCGACCCGCGAGGTCGAAGTGGTCGGCTCCTCGATCGGCGGGGGAGTGATCGAGGTCTTCAAGCTCAATGGTTTCACGACCCGCTACAAGGGCGACTCACCGACGCTCCTCCTCTTCTACCGCGACCGCCCCGGGATGATCTCGGAGGTGACCCACGTCGTCGCCGGCGAAGGGATCAACATCGCGTCACTCTACTGTTCGCGCAAGCAGCGCGGCCAGGACGCGTTCATGCAGGTCGACGTCGACTCGCCGCTCTCCCTCGACGCCCTGGAGCGGATTGCAGGGCTCCACGACGTTGCGGATGCGCGGTACGTGGATCGCATACCTTGAGGCAGTCGTTAGTGGTTAGTCGTTAGTGGTCAGTGGTCAGTGGCCAGTGAGCCAGAATGTGCGGGTAGCGTTGGACCTTTAACGCCGGACGCAGTGTTACTAACGACTAACCACTAACGACTAACGACTGCCCCTAACGACTAACCACTAACGACTAACGACTAACGACTGACATGATTGAATCCTTCAAGCAGCTCGAGACACTCGCCGCAGACCGTGACATCGCCGACGTCTTCCTCGAAGCGGACGAGCAGGAGCACGCGGTCCCCGCCGCCGACATCATCGAGGCGCTCAGCCAGCGACGCGAGGTGATGCTCGACTGCATCGGCCGTGGCCGCACCGGCACCGCCCCGTCGATGGGGAAGCTCGTCGGCAAGGAAGCGAAGCTGCTCCACGAGGCGATGGTGGCAGGACAGACCTTCCTCGACCCGCTGACCGTCAAGGCGGAGATCTACGCGCTCGCGGTCATGGGGGAGAACTCGCGGATGGGAGTCATCGTCGCGGCGCCGACTGCCGGTGCGGGAGGGATCGTTCCGGGGATGCTCCTCGCGCTGGAAGAGGAGCGGCACGTTGCGCCGGAGAAGACGGTGCGCGGGCTCGTGGTGGCGGGCGGGGTCGGCTCGATCATCGCGCTCTCGGCGAACATCTCGGGGGCGGCGGGCGGCTGCCAGAACGAGGTCGGCGTCGCCTCCTCGATGGGCGCTGCAGCCGTGGCGTACATGATGGGCGGCAGCACGCATCAGATCATTCAGGCGGCTGCGCTCGCGTTGAAGAACACGCTGGGCCTGGTCTGCGATCCGGTCGGCGGCCTCGTCGAGGTTCCTTGCGTCAAGCGCAATGCGATCTTCGCCGTGCACGGCCTCACCGCGGCGCAACTCGCGCTGGCGGGAGTCGACTCGGTCATTCCGATGGACGAGATCGTCGAGGCGATGGTCCGCATCGGCCGCTCGCTGCCGCGCGGCCTTCGCGAGACCGCAGAAGGAGGCCTCGCGACGACCCAGACCGGCACCGCGATCGCGATGCGCCTCAAGGAAGAGGCGAACCGGCGTCGGGCAGAGAAGGCCGCCGAGCGCGAGCGGACGGCCAAAGAAAGGAAGGGGATAGGAGAATAGGACCAATAGGACCTATAGGACCCGCCGCCCGGGCACCGTCCTATTCGGGCGGGTGGGTTCCTATCGGTCCTATTGGTCCTATTGGTCCTATAGGTCCTATAGGTCCTATTGTCCTATCGTCCCCCTCTCCCCCTCACCGCCCTTTCCGCGGCCGCTCCAACCCGTAGTGCGCGGCCTTCTGGTGCAGGTAGCTCCGCTGGAGGTCGAGCAGTTCGGCGGCGCGGGTGAAGTTCCACTCGCATCTCCGCAGCACCTGCTCGAGGTAGTCGCGCTCGCAGGCGGCGCGGAAGGCGCGCAGTGGGACGATCGTCGTGAGTGGGGCGAGCGTCGCGTTCGCGGCCGCAGGACGTGCGTCGCGCAGGCTCGACGGCAGCTGCTCTTCGGTGACCGGGTCGGTCCCGAAGACCGAGAGGCGTTCGCAGACGTTCCGGAGCTCGCGGACGTTGCCAGGCCAGTGGTAGCTCTCGAGCACCGCGAGCGCCTCGGGGGTCAGCTCGAGCGGCGGCCGCTGGTTCTCGCGGCAGAAGCGCTCGAGCATCCAGCTGGCCAGGAGCCGGACGTCGCCTTTGCGCTCGCGCAGCGGAGGGACGTCGATCGGCACCGCGGCCAGGCGGAAGTAGAGGTCGTCACGGAACGCGCCGCGCTCGGC
>JBAQWH010000526.1:0-9903 GCA_049298815.1 Thermoanaerobaculia bacterium
TCCCCGAGGAACCCGAGGAACCCGAGGAACCGAGGAACCCCGAGGCCTCCGGTGCAAAACGTCCTTCGACCCTCGTCCGTATTTGCCTATGCAAGAATCGCAAGAGAGGGACCTCGAGAATGCAGATGACGAGCGAGCAGGTGGCCGCGCTGGCGAAGCGCCGCAAATGTCCGCGCTGCAGTGGCGACAAGACCATCGGAACGGGGCTGTGCAGGAGCTGCCGCACGCAACTCCCGGACAACATGCGCGTCGCCGTCGAGGACATCCCATCCAAAGATGCCTGGACCGTAGGCCAGGCACTGCGTCAGGCTGCGAACTACTTCAACGTGCACTTCCAGTCCGTCCGCAAGTTCGGCGGCGGGAAGAAGCCGAAAGAGTGAGGACCGAGTGAAGAGACTACTGATGGTTCTAGCCGCGGTGGCCGCGCTGACCGGGTGCACGAAGATGAACGAGACCCCCGTTGTCGGGCAGAAGGAAGGCGCGAAGCCGGCGGTCGTCGCCGCGCCCGCGAACTACGAGACGGACATCCTTGCGTGGCGGAAGAAACGCGTCGAGCGCCTCACGTCCGAGGACAGCTGGCTGACCCTCGTCGGCCTCTACTGGCTCAACGAAGGAGTGAACGGGATCGGCTCGTCGACGGACGCGAACAACATCGTCCTGCCTGCGAAGGCGCCGGCGATCGTCGGTTCGCTGAACCTGAGCGGCGGCAAGGTGACGTTCACCCCGGCGGTCCCGGTGACGATTCGCGGCGAGCAGCCGGTCGAGGCGCCGGCCGGGAAGGCGATCGAGCTCAGAGCCGACGTCGATCCGGCAGGGCCGACCGTCGTCGGCCTCGGCACGATCACGTTCCAGGTGGTCAAGCGCGGCGACCGTTACGGCGTCCGGATGAAGGACCCGGAGAGCGAGACGCGCAAGAACTTTTCCGGCATCGACTCCTTTGACGTCGACCCGAAGTGGCGCGTCGAAGCGCGCTTCGAGCCGTACGATCCGCCGAAGAAAATCCCGATCACCAACGTCCTCGGCATGACCGCCGACGAGACCTCTCCCGGTGCCCTCGTGTTCGAGGTCGAAGGGAAAGAGTACCGGCTCGACCCGATCCTCGAGGCCGGCTCCACCGAGCTCTTCATCATCTTCAGGGACGCGACGAGCAAAGACGCGACCTATCCGGCCGGCCGCTACCTCTACGCCTCACCCGCGGGACCGGACGGCAAGGTGATCGTCGATTTCAACAAGGCGTACAACCCGCCCTGCGCCTTCACCGAGTTCGCCACCTGCCCGCTCCCGCCGCTCCAGAATCGCCTGCCCTTCCGCATCGAGGCAGGCGAGAAGAATTACGGGAAGGGACACTGATCGGCCGCTCACCACAGAGGCACAGAGGACACAGAGGAACACAGAGAGCGCCTTCCGCGAAGATCCCTCTGTGCACCTCTGTGTCCTCTGTGTCTCTGTGGTGAGGGTAAAGAACGGAAAAAGGCGCCCGAGGGCGCCTTTCTTTTCATACTTCTTACTTCTGACTTCTTACTTCGGATTTTTCCTCTCATCCGCCAGGATCTGTGCGATGCAGGCGGTGAGCTTCTTGGCGTAGCCGATGTGGAGGAACTCGTTCGGGCCGTGCGCGTTGCTGCCCGGTCCGAGGACGCCGGTGATCACGAACTGGGCCTCGGGGAACTTCTCGCCGAGCATTCCCATGAACGGGATCGAGCCGCCCTCGCCGAAGTTCATCGACGGCTTGCCGAAGTGTTCCTTCGAGGCGCTGTCGACGGAGGCCTGCAGCCAATCGGAGACCTTCGGAGCGACCCAGCCGGCGCCGCCCTTCTCCGCCTCGAAGCGGACCTTTGCGCCGTAGGGGGGATCGCTCTCGAGGAGGTTCTTCAGCTTCTCCTCGAGGCCTCGCGCGTCGAGTGACGGCGGGATGCGGATCGAGAGCTTGAGCGAGGTCTTCGGACGGAGGACGTTGCCGCCCTGCACGAGGTCCGGCATCCCTTCCTGGCCGGTGAAGGCGAGGGTCGGCTTCCAGGTGCGGTTGGTGAGCGCCTGGACCGGGTCCTTCGTGACCGGGACCGCGCCATCGACGAAGGGGAACTTGTTCCAGGTCTCGTCGCCGAGGACGCGGGCCGTCTCGGCGATCTGCGCGCGGACGTGCTCGGGGATCTCGACGTGAAGCCACTTCGGGATGATCTCGCCGGTCTTCGCATCCTCGAGGCGGTCGAGTACGACGCGGAGGATCCGCATGCTCGACGGCACGATGCCGGTCGCGTCACCCGAGTGGACGCCCTCGGTCAGGATCTCGACCGTGAGGTTGCCGACGAGCGAGCCGCGGAGCGAGGTCGTCATCCACAGCTGCTCGTAGTTTCCGCAGCCGGAGTCGAGGCAGATGATCAGGCGCGGCGTACCGATCCGGTCCGCGAGCGCTTCGATGTAGTACGGCAGGTCGACCGAGCCGCTCTCCTCGCAACACTCGATCAGGACGACGATGCGCGCGTGGCCGAGCTTCTGCTGCTGGACCGCGCGGATCGCCGAGATCGTCGCGAAGATCGCGTAGCCGTCGTCGGCCCCGCCGCGGCCGTAGAGCTTGCCGTCGCGGATCACCGGGGTCCACGGGCCGAGCCCCTCTTCCCAGCCGACCATCTCGGGCTGCTTGTCGAGGTGGCCGTACATGAGGATGGTGGACGAGGCGTCGCCGTCGATCTCGACCAGGAGGAGCGGCGTCCGCCCTTCCTCTTCGAGGATCTCGATCTTCATCCCCGCGATCTGCTGTTTTTCCGACCAGTCGCGGGCGAGCTCGACCACCTTGCGCATGTGGCCGTTGGCCTTCCAGGCAGGATCGAAGAGGGGGGAGAGGTTGGGGATGCGGATGTATTGCTCGAGAGTCGGAACGATGGAGCTGTCCCAGTGCTCGTTGATGAGGGTGCTCATGGTGCTTGTCATAACGGTCGCGGAGGATACCACCGCGGTTGGAGGCGATCGTGTGACGGGGGCAGCGGCGGGGACGGGGCGATGAGGTCCCTCGGTTCCTCGGTCCCTGAGTCCCTCGGCGCGTGCGGCATGCGTGGCCGAGCCTGGCGCTGCGCCGCGACCGATCGCACCGCAGGCAAGACCCCCGAGGGACCGAGGGACCGAGGGACTCAGGGACCCAGGAACTCCGCAACACGAGCGTGTGCTTCTCCGTACAATGACCGCTACTCGCCTTCAGGAGCAGAAATCACATGTCAGAAATCCTTGCCGTAAGGAACGTCGTCAAGACGTTCGACACGGTTCGTGCGGTCGACGGCGTCTCGTTCACCGTCCAGCGTGGAACCATCACCGGCCTGCTCGGTCGCAACGGGGCGGGCAAGACCAC
The DNA here is from genome assembly GCA_049298815.1 of Thermoanaerobaculia bacterium. Lineage (GTDB taxonomy): Bacteria > Acidobacteriota > Thermoanaerobaculia > Gp7-AA8 > Gp7-AA8 > JBAQWH01. Next base: position 3,341 of record JBAQWH010000526.1, read on the forward strand.
CACGATCCGGATGATCACCGGGATCTTCCTTCCCGACAGCGGCGCCATCGACTGGCTCGCCGACAGCTCCACGAATGCCTTCCGCGACCGGATCGGCTACCTGCCCGAGGAGCGCGGGCTCTACAAGCAGATGAAGCTGATCGAGCAGCTCCAGTTCCTCGCCGAGATCAAGGGGAAGCGGCCGGCCGACGTCCGGAAGCTCATCGACCGCTGGCTCGAGCGTTTCGAGCTGAGCGACAAGAAGGACGCGAAAGTCGAGGAGCTGTCGAAGGGCAACCAGCAGAAGATCCAGCTGATCGGCGCCCTGCTCCACGATCCCGACCTCATCATCCTCGACGAGCCGCAGTCGGGCCTCGACCCGGTCAACATGGTCCTCGTGCGCAACGTGCTGCGCGAGCTGCGGCAGGAGGGGAAGACGATCCTTCTGTCGACCCACATGATGGGCGAGGCCGAGAAGATGGCGGACGAGATCGTCCTGATCCACCGCGGCCGGGTCGTGCTCGACGGCTCCCTCGAGGAGGTTCGCGGGTCGCACGGCGCGAACACGCTGCACATGAGCTTCGACGGGGATGGTGCGTTCCTCGGCGAGCTGCCGGAAGTCCTCCGGGCTTCGGTGGTGAACAACGCCGCGGAGCTGAGCCTGAAGGACGGGGCAGACCCGCAGCTGATCCTCGCGGCGTCGATGCCGCGCCTCCGCATCCGCCGCTTCGAGCTCGCAGCCCCGTCGCTCGAGGAGATCTTCATCGCGAAAGTCGGCACCGAGACCCTGGCCGCCGAGACTCTCGCCCACGAGGTGACCCAGTGAAGAAGATGTACGCGGTTCTCAAGCGCGAGTACCTGCAGGCGGTCCGCAAGAAGGCGTTCATCATCATGACGATCCTGCTGCCGTTCCTCCTGGCGGCGGCGATGCTGCTGCCCAGCTTCATGGCTGCGCGAGGCATGGGGTCGAAGAAGATCGCCGTGCTCGACGGCACCGGCCAGCTGCGCGACGCATTCACGAAGGCTCCCGAACGTCCGGCGCCGACCGATGCCCGGAAGGAAGCGCGCGAAGCGATGGCGGGACGCCGCAGCGGCCCGTCCATCCCGTCGCGCATGAACATCGAGTATGTCGACCGGGACAAGGCGACGGTTCCCGATGCCCAGGCGGCGTACCTCGAGCGCCTGCGTGCCGACGACAAGTCGCAGCAGCTCGACGGCGTGCTCGTGATCCCGGCCGACGCGATGGACTCGGAGAAGGCTCAGCTCACGTACTACGGGCGCTCGTCGACCGATATCGCCACGCAGGAGCGTCTCGGACGGATCGCGAACAAAGTCATTCAGCAGCACCGTCTGGAGTCGAACGGGATCAGCCCGGCCGACGTCGCACGGTTCACGCGCGAGGTCCCGGTCGAAGGAATCCAGATCACCAAGTCGGGCGAAGAGGCGAAGGGCGGAGGGATCTCGAACCTATTTTTCGCCTTCGTCTTCGCTGCGCTGCTGATGCTCCCGTCGTTCGTCTACGGCAACGAGGTGATGCGTGGAATCGTGCAGGAGAAGAGCGACCGCGTCGTCGAGGTGCTGATCTCGTCGATGACGCCCCAGCAGCTGCTCACCGGCAAGATCCTCGGCGTCTCGGCGGTCGGTCTCACGCAGATCAGCGTCTGGCTGGCGATGCTCGCCGCCATCGGGATCTTCGGGGCGACGACGGCGGCGATGGCCGGCGTGAACGTGATCCAGTTCCTCCGTCCCGCCGTCTTCGTCTACTTCTTCATCTTCTTCATCCTGGCGTACCTGACCTACGTCTGCGTCTACGCAATCGCCGGAGCGGTCTCCAACTCGGAGAAGGAAGCGCAGCAGTTCATCGCGCCGATCTCGATCGTCATGATGATTCCCTGGTTCCTGATGATGCCGATCATCATGAGTCCCGACTCGCCGATGTCGGTCGGTTTCTCGATGGCGCCGGTCTTCGGGCCGGTCGTGATCTTCGTCCGCGCGCTCGTCTCCGAGCCGCCGCTCTGGCACATCCTCGTGTCGATCGCTGTGTCGATCGCGACGATCCTCGTCTTCTTCTGGGCCACCGCGAAGATCTTCCGCGTCGGCATCCTCTCGTACGGAAAGCGCCCGACCGTGCCGGAACTGCTCCGCTGGCTGCGGGTCGCATGAGACACGGCTGAGGGCCAGGCCGCCGCGAGCGGCCAAACGGGATGGGCCCCGGCCTCGGCTGGGGCCCGTCACAGCCTTCCGCACGAACCTCTTGCTATGATCGCCGCACACCGCGGAAAAGATCGAGGCAGGGGGTTGTGATGCAGGAAGTCAGGACACTGAACGACATCTACGCCGTCACGTGCAACATCGAGCGTCCGGCAGCCCTGATGTACAAGAAGGACGGCACCTGGCGGAACATCACCGTGCCGGAGTTCCGCGACACGGTCCGGTGGTTCTCCACCGGCCTCCGCCTGCTCGGGATGAACGCCGGCGACCGGGTCGCCATCCTCTCCGAGAACCGTCCCGAGTGGACGCTGAGCGACTTCGCGATCCTGACCGGCGCCGGTGCCTCGGTGCCGATCTATCCGACGCTGCTGGGCTGGCAGGTCGAGTACATCCTCAACGACTCCGGCTCGATCGCCGTCATCTGCTCCGACCAGGAACAGTTGACCAAGGTCCTCGAGGTCCGCGACCGCCTCCCGGGGCTGAAGAACGTGATCGTCGCGGATGCGCCGGCCTCGCTCCCGCCGGGCGTCCTGACCTTCGCGCAGGTCGTCGCGAGCGGACGGGCCGAGGATGAGAAGAGCGGCAACGGCAAGTTCGAAGAGCTGCGCAGGTCGCGAACCCCTGACGACCTGGCGACGCTCGTCTACACCTCGGGCACGACCGGGAATCCGAAAGGGGCGATGCTCACGCACGGCAACATCGCGAGCAACGTCGCCTCGACGGTCCACCTCCTGCCGATGAAGACGGGGATGATCGCGCTCTCGTTCCTTCCGCTCTCTCACATCCTCGAGCGGATGGTCGAGTTCTGCTACTTCCAGATCGGCGCGACCGTGGCCTACGCCGAGAACGTGCTCAAGGCCGCCGACAACATGCAGGAGGTGCATCCGCACCTCTTCGTCGCCGTCCCCCGTGTGTTCGAGAAGATGCGTGCGCGCGTGCTCGAAGCGATTGCCGCCGCGCCGCCTGCGAGGCAGAAGATCTTCTACTGGGCCGTCGGGATCGCCGAGAAACGGCTCCCCTACATCGTCGAGCGGAAGCCGCTTCCTCTCGGGCTGAAGCTGAAGTCCGCGGTCGCGGCCAAGCTCGTCTTCAGGAAGATCATGGCGGGGCTGGGCGGCCGCGTACAGTTCGTCGTCTCTGGCGGCGCGCCGCTGTCGGCCGAGCTCGCGTCGTTCTTCGTCGGTGCGGGCCTCGACATCTACGAAGGCTACGGTCTGACCGAGACGTCCCCAGTCATCTCGGTCAACATCCCGTCGAAGCGGCGGCTCGGCGCAGTCGGGCCGATCATTCCGGGCGTCGAGGTGAAGATCGCCGAGGACGGCGAGATCCTCACCCGCGGACCTCACGTGATGAAGGGCTACTGGAACAGCCCGGAGGCGACCGCCGAGGCGATCGACCCGGAAGGATGGTTCCACACCGGCGACATCGGAGAGGTCGACAAGGACGGCTTCCTCAAGATCACCGACCGCAAGAAGGACATCATCGTCAACGCGTACGGCAAGAACGTCGCTCCGCAGCCGCTCGAGGCGCTCCTCAAAGCCTCGCCCTACATCGGCACGCCGGTGCTGATCGGTGACCGGCGCCAGTACCTGATCGCGCTGATCGTCCCGAATTTCGAGAAGCTCGAGCGCGACGCAGCGGCCCTCGGCGTGTCGACCGACGACCGCCAGAAGTTCGTCAACGACGAGCAGGTGAGGTCGATCATCCAGCACGAGATCGACCGCATCAACGAGAACCTGCCGAAGGCCGAGAAGATCCGCCGCTTCGCCCTCCTGCCGCGCGACTTCGCGATCGAAGAGGACGAGATCACCCCGTCGCTGAAGGTCAAGCGGAAGAACATCGACCGCAAGTACAAGGCGGTCATCGACCGGCTGTACCTCGACGACACCACAGAGGCTCCCTGAGCACAACGGCCGCGGGGCGGCAGGGGCGAATAGCCGGGGGCAGAGCGGCAGCGATGCCCCCGGATCACGCGCCAAACAGGATGTGCCCTGAAGGGGCGCCGGATCCAATTGTCCAGCGCCCCTCCAGGGCGCCATTGATTTCGTCGTCGTTCCGGGGATTTCGCTTCGCTCAACCCCCGGCTACTCGCCGCCGCGGCTTCGCCGCGATGGCTACTCGCTGCGGCGGCTTCGCCGCGATGGCTACTCGCCGCGATCTGGAGGTCGACGCGAAGTACCTATCCCCAGTGAAGGCACGAGAGCTGCTCTCTCGTGCCTTCGTGTTTTGCCCCCGGTCCCGGTCATCGGAATCCTGTTGGAAAGGACCCCGCACATGGCGTCCCACGCATTCCGTCTCGAGCGCAACGGCGAGCTTGCGATTCTCTGGTTCGATCTGCCCGGCGAGAAGGTGAACAAGTTCTCGTCGTCGGTGATGAAGGAGTTCGCCACCGTCGTCGAAGAGCTCGAGCGCTCCCCCGACATCCGCAGGCTCATCGTCGCGTCAGGCAAGCCGGGGATCTTCATCGCCGGCGCCGACGTGAGCGAGTTCACGAAGGTCACCTCGGCCGAGGAGGCACGGGACTACACCCGCTTCGGCCAGCAGACCTTCCATCGCTTCTCGAAGCTGCCGCAGGTGACGGTCGCCGCGATCAACGGGGCGTGCCTCGGCGGCGGCTGTGAGCTCGCGATCAGCTGCGACTGGCGCGTGATGTCCGATGCGCCCAAAGCGCAGATCGGCCTCCCGGAGGTCAAGCTCGGCATCTATCCGGCGTGGGGAGGCACCACGAAACTGCCCCGCCTGATCGGCCTGCCCGCCGCCCTCGACATCGTCCTCAACGGCAAGACCGTCGACGGAAAACGCGCGCGGAAGATGGGGCTCGTCGACGAGGTCGTCGATCCGGGCATCCTCCTCGACGTCGCGAAGCAGCTCGCGGCCCGCGGCAAGCGGGGGAAGGACAGCGGCCGGACGAAGCTGCTCGTCGAAGGAAATCCGCTCGCGCGCAAGGTCATCTTCGGCAAGGCCCGCAAGGCGGTGCTCAATCAGACGCGGGGCAAGTACCCGGCGCCGCTGGCGGCGATCGAGGTGATGGCGGCCGGGATGTCCGGCAGCGTCGAGCGCGGCCTCGAGAGCGAGATCGAGAACATCGTCCCGCTGATCACCGGCGACGTCGCCCAGAACCTCGTGCGGCTGTTCTTCCTGATGGAGGAGTCGAAGAAGGACTCCATTGCTGCGAAACCGCGAGAGGTGGACAGCGTCGGGGTCCTCGGCGCGGGGATCATGGGTGGCGGCATCGCACAGATCGTCGCCGACCGGACGCCGGCGGAAGTCCGGATGCGCGACATCAACTGGAAGGCGATCGGCGGCGGCATGAAGGCCGCGGCGAACGTGTGGAAGAAGAAGGTCGACCGGCGCCGCATGACGCGCGGCGAGATGCAGCGCAAGCTCGCGCGGATCACCGGCACGATCGACTGGACCGGCTTCGCCCGCACCGACGTCGTGATCGAGGCGGTCGTAGAGAACGTCGGCATCAAGCGCCAGGTGCTCGCCGAGTTCGAATCGATCGCGAAGCCGGGGGCGATCTTCGCGACCAACACCTCGACGATTCCGATCACGCAGATCGCGGCCGAGGCCAAGCACCCGGAGAACGTCGTCGGGATGCACTTTTTCAACCCGGTCGACAAGATGCCGCTCGTCGAGGTGATCCGCGGCGAGAAGACTTCCGACGAGGCGCTGGTCACGGTCGCGAGCCTCGCGCGCAAGCTCGGCAAGACCGTCGTCCACTGCAACGACGGTCCCGGCTTCGCCGTCAACAGAATCCTCGGGCCGTACATGAACGAGGCCGGGTTCCTCCTCGAGGAAGGCAACAGCATCGAGTCGATCGACGGCGCGATGCTCGAGTTCGGCATGCCGATGGGGCCGCTGGTCCTGCTCGACGAGGTCGGCATCGACGTCGCCGCGAAGGTCGCGGCGATCCTCACCGAGGCGTTCGGCGCGCGGATGACGAAGTCGAAGGTCGTCGAGACCCTCTACGCCGACGGCCGGTACGGAAGAAAGAACGGCCGGGGGCTCTATCTCTACGCCGCAGGCAAGCGGAAGGGGCCGGACCCGGCGGTCTACAAGCTGATCGGAGTCGCAGCGCCCCGCGCGGCCGACCCCGCGACCACGGTCGACCGGATGGTGCTCGCGATGATCAACGAGGCGTCGCTGATCCTCGACGAGAAAATCGTCGCGTCGGCTCCCGAGCTCGACCTCGCGATGATCATGGGGACCGGCTTCCCGCCGTTCCGCGGAGGCCTGCTCCGTTACGCCGACTCGATCGGCGCGAAGGAGATCGTCGCGAAGCTCGACGACCTCGCCACGCGAATCGGCCCGCGCTACAGACCGAACGGTCCGCTCCGCCGCCTCGCCGCCGGCGGCGACACGTTCTACGG
>JBAQWH010000527.1:0-4895 GCA_049298815.1 Thermoanaerobaculia bacterium
GTTCGCGCGGGCTGCGTCGAGGTCGGAGCGCAGGGCGCGCAGCGAGGCCGCCGCTCCCTCCGCCGACGCCGCGAGCTGCTGGCGATCGATCTGGAGGAGGAAGGTGCCCTTCTTCACGACGTCGCCTTCACGGACCGCGAGGTTGATGATCTGCCCCATGACGTGGGCCGACATGTCGACCTTCCGCTTCGCGTCGATCTGGCCGTTCGCCGAGACCTTGCTGGTGAGGTCCGCCCGCTCGACCTTGCCGAACGTGACCGGAGTGCCCTCTTTGCCTTTGCGCATGACGGACGCCGCCGTGATCCCCGCGAGGGCCAACACCACGACGACGGCAAGAATGATCTTGGTTCTACGCTTCATGGGGTGACTATACGCGTGGGCCGCGCGAGGGTTCTCGGCCGGCGCGCGAGGGGCTTCGGGGTGGGACGAATGGGACCTATGGGACCAATGGGACAGATAGGACCCACCACCCAGCCGGGCGGGCGGGTCCCATAGGTCCCATTGGTCCCATCTGTCCCATTGGTCCCATCCCCGCCCTCCCTATAATCAGGCCATGCTGAAGCGAACGTGGACTGCCATCCTTCTGTCCTTCCTTCCTTCCGTCCTTGCCGCCCAGATCGATCCTTCCCTCCTCGCGGGGATGAAGGCCCGCGCGATCGGGCCTGCCACGATGAGCGGGCGGGTCGCCGCGATCGACGTCGTCGAGAGCAACCCGAACGTCGTCTACGTCGGCGCCTCGACCGGCGGGGTCTGGAAGTCGGTCGACGGGGCGCTCAGCTTCACCCCGGTCTTCGACGATCAGCCGGTCGCCGCGATCGGCGCGGTCGCAATCTTCCAGCCGAGCCCCGAGATCGTCTGGGTCGGAACGGGGGAGGGGAACGTCCGCAACTCGATGTCGGTCGGCAACGGCGTCTACAAGTCGATCGACGGCGGGAAGACGTGGCAGCACCTCGGCCTCGACAAGAGCGAGCGCGTGCACCGCATCGTGCTGCATCCGTCGGACCCGAACGTCGCCTGGGTCGCAGCCATGGGACAGGCGTGGGGCCAGAATCCCGAGCGCGGCGTCTTCAAGACCACCGACGGCGGGAAGAGCTGGAACAAGGTCCTCTTCGTCAACGACCGCACCGGCGCCGCCGAGCTCGTGATCGATCCCTCGAACCCGAACAAGCTCTTCGCCGGCATGTGGGAGTACCGCCGCTGGCCGTGGTTCTTCAACTCGGGCGGCCCCGGCTCCGGTCTGTACGTCACCTACGACGGCGGCGCGAACTGGAAGCGCTACACCGAAGAGGACGGGATGCCACAGGGGATGCTCGGCCGCATCGGCATCGCCGTCTCCCGCTCGAATCCCGAGATCGTCTACGCGCTCGTCGAGGCTGAAAAGAGCGCGCTGCTCCGCTCGAGCGACGGCGGCCGGAAGTGGACCGCGGTCAACACCGATCACGACGTCGCGAGCCGTCCCTTCTACTACGCCGACATCCGCGTCGACCCTGAAGACCCGAACCGTGTGTACAACGTCCACACGCTGATCTCCGTTTCGAACGACGCGGGGAAGACGTTCCGCACGCTCGTGCCGTTCGCGAAGATCCATCCCGACTACCACGCGTTCTGGATCGATCCGAACGACGCACGCCACATCTACTCCGGCAATGACGGCGGCGTTGCCGAGAGCCGCGACCGCGGCCTGAGCTGGCGCTATGTCGCGACCCTGCCCCTCGGCCAGTACTACCACATCGCCGTCGACGACGAGGTCCCGTACAACGTCTACGGTGGCATGCAGGACAACGGCTCCTGGAAGGGGCCGAACACCACCTGGGAGACCGCCGGCATCCGCAACTGGGACTGGCAGGAGGTCGGGTTCGGCGACGGTTTCGCGACCCATCCGATCCCGGGCGACTCGATGACCGGCTACTCGATGAGCCAGGAGGGGCACCTCGCGCGCTGGAACCTGCGCACCGGCGAGCGGAAGAGCATCCGTCCCGCTCCGGCCCTCGACGGCCCGGAGCTGCGCTTCAACTGGAACGCCGCCATCGCGATCGACCCGTTCGACCCGAACGGCGTCTACTTCGGCAGCCAGTTCGTCCACAAGTCGACCGACCGCGGCGAAACGTGGGCCGCCATCAGTCCTGACCTCACGACGAACCGCAAGGAGTGGCAGAACCAGGAGAAGAGCGGCGGCCTGACCTTCGACGTCACCGCGGCCGAGAACTTCACGACGATCATCACCATCGCGCCGAGCCCGGTCGAGCGGGGCACAATCTGGGTCGGCACCGACGACGGCCGGATCCGGCTGACCCGCGACGGTGGCACGACCTGGACCAGCGTCGAAGCGAACCTCAAGGGCGTCCCCGCGAACACCTGGGTCCCCGAGATCAAGGCGTCGCGCCACGCCGCCGGCACCGCCTTCGCCGTGCTCGACGACCACCGCCGCTCGAACTGGACTCCGTACGTCTACCGCACCACCGATTACGGGAAGAGCTGGGTCTCCCTCGCGACGAAGGACCTCAGCGGCTACGCCCTCGCGATCGAGCAGGATCCGGTCGACCCGAACCTCCTGTTCCTCGGCAGCGAGTTCGGACTGTTCGTCAGCGTCGACGCCGGGAAGTCGTGGATGAAGTGGACGCACGGCTTCCCGACGGTCTCCGTCATGGGGCTCGCGATCCAGCCGCGCGAGCACGACCTCGTCATCGGGACGCACGGCCGCTCGGCCTACGTCATCGACGACATCCGCCCGCTGCGCGGACTGTCGAAGGACGCGATGGCGAAGCCGCTCAACCTCTTCCCGGTTCCCGACGCGCAGGCGTACACGACGAGACAGAAGGAGGGCTCGCGGTTCGTCGGCGACGGCGAGTTCCGCGGCGAGAACGAGCCGTACGGCGCGCTGCTGACCTACACGCTGAGCTTCCCCGGACTGCCGCATCCGATCGAAGAGAAAGAGCGGGAGAGGAAGCAGCAGGAGCGCGAGGCTGCCGGCCAGCGGTTGCTCGTCAACGAGGCGGGAGTCCCGCAGTCTCCCGTCGACATCCCGAAGGAGCCGGAAGCCGGAGTCCTCGCGCAGGAGCAGAAGAGCGCGCAGGCGCCCGCCGGCCAGAAGGACGGCAAGGGACCTGAGGTCGAGATCGAAGTGGCCGACGCGAGTGGCGCGGTCATCCGGAAGTTCAAGGCGCCGGCGCGGCTCGGGCTGAATCGCGCGTCGTGGGACCTGCGCCGTGACGCGTTCCGCCGGGTTCCGGCGCCGGGGGAGGAGGAGAACGAGTTCCGGCCGCGAGGCGGCCCGGAGGTCCCTCCCGGCACGTACGCGGTCACGATGAAGTTCCGCGGAACCGAAGTGAGGCAGACCGTCCGGGTGCTCCCCGATCCGCGCGAGTCGTACACGCCCGAGCAGCGGCAGCGGAGGTACGACACGATCCTCCGCGTCGGCAGGATGACCGAGGCGGTCGTCGATGCGATCACGCGGCTGCAGAAGACGCGCGCCGACGTCGACGCAATCGCGGCGAAGGTCAGGAAGGACGGGCCCGGTCTTGCCGCGTCGAGCGAGCCGTGGCCGGTCGCGAAGGCGGCGGCCCAGCTCAAGACCCGCCTCGACCAGATGGAGCGTCGCCTCTGGGTGCCACCGAAGACGAAGGGGATCGTCCCCGACACCGACGTCATGTCGAAGGTGAGCTACCCGCTCGGATCGCTGCAATCGGCCGGGGATACGCCGACCGCCGCGCAGCTGACGTATGTCGCGCGGGCCGAGCGCGAGCTTCGGACGGTTCTGGCCGACTACAACCGGCTGTACGCCGAGGACGTCGCGCGTTTCCGCGAGCTCGTGACGAAGGAGAAGGTGGTGCTGCTGCCGACGGAGGCGCCGATCGAGTACTAGCGACACTCGGATGACACCCCACGCTCCGCGGGTCCCGCGGGGCACCACCTGAGGACGAATTGTGTTCGGCGCCCGGCGTTACCCTCTCCCGCCGGGAGAGGGTGAGTGTGCCATGGACGAGCGCGGCTACTGCACTTACGCGAACCCCGCCTGGCTGGCGATCCGATCTCTTCCGAGGTCAGGCCGGTCAAAGTGCGGATGAGCTCAATTCGGAGCAGGGTCAGGCAACAGCCCCGCATCCGACGGCCGGTCACGTGACATTTGTCACGCGGTCATGTGTCATCATTCCGCGCGCGGGGAAGGCGCCTCGTCGTTTCATCCACCACCATGAAGAAGAGCCCATCCAGCCCCAGCCAGCCGCAGTCGAAGAGTTCCCGGGGGTTCATCCTCGGCACCCTTGCCGGCATCGTGTTCGCGTCCGCCGTCGTCTGGGCGCTGATCCCCTCGAAGGCCGAAACGCAGGTGCCGGCCACCACGACGGTCGCCGCGACTCCGGCGGAGGACCACGAAGGCCACGACCACCCCGACTTCAAGCGCATCTCGGTCGACGAGGCGAAGGCCGCCATCGACCGTGGCGAGGTGACCGTCCTCGACGTCCGGGAGATGGACGCCTACCTCGCCGGCCACATCCCAGGAGCCCTGCACATCCCGCTCACTCGCGTCGAAGGGGAGATCCCGTACCTGCCGAAGGGGAAGCCGATCGTGACCTACTGCACCTGTCCGGCGGAGGAGACGAGCGGAGCCGCCGCGGCGATCCTCGAGAAGGGCGGAATGCAGTCAATGGCGCTCACCGGCGGGCTCGGCGCCTGGCAGCAGAAGGGGTTTCAGCTAGCGTCCGGGCAGCAGTAGTGTGTACGCTTCGTGCTGAGGTAAGCACGCACGATGGCGAAACGAACAAACCAGCCCAAACCAACTTCCAATACTCCGATCATTGCGATGGTGATCACGACGATCGCCGTGATCGCTCTGGTCGCCTGGGCGCTCACGCGCTCGGTCGACAGGACCCCTGCGATCCCGCAGACGGCGTCGCAGC
>JBAQWH010000528.1:0-2971 GCA_049298815.1 Thermoanaerobaculia bacterium
TGGCCCCGTGCGACGAGCCGTTGGCCGAGCTCGGCCGCGAAGGTCTCGAAGCCGCCGTAGTTGGGCGGGACGCCGCGGGTGCCGAGGATCGCGAGCTTCACTGGAACCACCCGGCGAGATCGAGGTCGCCGACGCGCCTCCGGCTCTGGATCTCGCGGCGCTTCGCGAGGACGCGCCGGCGGTTGCGCAGGAGCCAGCCGATGGCCGGGAACGACTTCCTCTCGACCGTCAGAGTCGCGGCGATCACGACGGCGTCGCGGGCCAGCTCGAACGGAGCGTTGCGGATCGCCAGCGCCATTCCTTCGTTCTTGATCCGGAGCATGAAGCGGTTCTTCACGCCGTGCATGTTCACCGCGGCGGACAGCGCGCGGCGCTTCTCCGGCGTGACGCTGCGGACGTGCCAGGCGACGGCTTCGGGCTCGCAGAGCGCACGCCACCCGAAGATCCGGCCGCGCCAGGCGACGTCGGCGTCCTCGCGGTACGCGAAGAAGTCTTCGTCGAGGAACTCGCCGCCGATGCTGACGTCCTCGATGAACGTCCGGCGGAACATCGCGGCGGCTCCGGAGACGCCGAACACCTCGCGCGTGGCGCCGCGAAGCTCACGCAGCCCATCGAATCCGGGCGCCGACGTGTCGCGCTCCCCCTGGCCGATGTCGAAATGGCGGCCGCTCCGCGTCATCCGGATCCCCATCGAATCGATCGTGCCGGCCGGCTCGATTGAGGTCCCGTGGGCGCCGAGCAGTTTGCCGGTCGCCGAACCGAAATCAGGGCCGGCCTCGTCGAGTGAACCGACGAGCCGGGAGATGTAGTCGCGGTGAAGGTGACAGTCGGGGTTCAGCAGCAGGACCATCTCACCGCGCGCGGCGGCGATCCCCTGGTTCACGGCGACGCTGAAGCCGCGGTTCGAGCCGTTCCTGATGACGATTCGAGCGACCGTCTCGACCAGCGCAACCGAACCGTCGGACGAAGCGTTGTCGACCGCGATGAGCTCGACGTCCGGCCACGACTGCTGCGCCAGGCCTTCGAGACAGCGCGGCAGGTATGCGGCGCTGTCCCACGTCACGAGGACGACGGAGACGAGACGTCCCATCGCTCGAATGCCCCCTTCAGCACGCCCGCATACGCCCGCAACGCCTCCCGCAGCGGAACGCCCTCGGGCCTGAAGCCCACGATCGCGGCCACGATCCGCAGCATCATCCCGCCGATCATGAACCATCGCAGCGCTTCCGTCTCCCCGCTGCTCATCCACTTCTGCGCATACCGCCACATGTTGCGGTACCAGATGCCGGTGAACTCGCCGAACTGCATCGTCTCGAGGCTCGAGCCGCCGGAGTGCGTCACGTGCGAGGACGGGACGAGGAAGACCGGCTTCGCGCGCTCGACGAAACGCCGGCAGAGGTCGACATCCTCGAACCACGCGGGGCTGAACCGCTCGTCGAGAGGGCCGACTTGGAGCATCGTCTCGCGGCGGACGAGCAGCGCTGCGGCCGCAGGCTGTTCGATGCGCACCGGCTCGCGGACGTCGAGGTCGCGGTACCGGTAGCGCGACGTCGTGCGGTTTCCCGGAAACGCCTTGCTCACCAGGAGGATCTCGGCGGTGAGCATCCCGAACGTCGGGAGCCTGCGGAGCTGGAACTCGCGCTGGACCTTGCCGTCGTCGTCGTGCAGCAGGGGGGCGGCCGCGGCGACGTCAGGCCGCGAGTCGAGGAACTCCACGAGCCTCGTGAGCGACGCCTCCTGCAGTTCGCAATCTGGATTGAGGAGGAAGGCGAAGCGTCCCGACGAACGGCGGAAGGCGTGGTTGATCCCCGCCGCGAATCCCTGGTTGTCGGGCAGGCCGATCACGTGCGTGAGCCGGTCCGCGGCCGCGGTCTCGAGGATGCGGCGGACGCGCTCGAGCGTCCCATCGCGCGAGCCGTTGTCGCAGACGACGATCTCGCAGGTCAGACCGGAGGCCGCGACGTCGATCGACCTGAGGCAGCGCTCGATCCACCGCTCGCTGTTCCAGGTGACGATGAGGAGTGAGACATCGACCGGGCGCGGTGCCGCGTCACGGTCCAAATTGTTTCCGCCAATCCATAATGATGTCTACAAGCGGCCGCGCGACCTCGTCCCAGGCAAACCTCGGCCTGAGCGATTCGAGCCTTGATACGCAGCCTGCGTGGAATTCGTCGTCGGTCAACAGCCGGCGGATTGCCGCCGTGACCGCCCCGTGATCCTCGGGTGGGACGACGATCCCGAGACCTTCCTGCGCGACGAGGTTCGCTGCGAACCCCCCGGCGCTCGCGACGAGCGGCGTCCCGGTCGCGATCGCGTCGAACAGCCGGGTGCGGATCGAGTACTCCGCCTCCCCCGTCCTCCGATGCAGCATGATCGACACCTTGGCCGGCCGCAGCCAGGCGAGCCGGTCGCGGTACGGAATCCATTCTTCGTTCGCGGTGACGTGTCCCGCACCGAGCGCGAGGAGGTCGTCGAAACGGCTCTCGCGCCGCCGGTCGATCAGGGCACGGTTGGGCCGTGAGCGGCCGAGGAACAGCAACTCGCACGGCAGCCCCTCGCGGTTCAGCGTCGCGACGGCGTCGACCGCGGCGACCGGGTCGAGCCACTCCCAGGTCCCACCACCCCAGACGACGACGTTCTCGCGTGGAGCCGTCTGTGGAAGCACCTCCGCGGGGTCGATACCGAACGGGACGTTGATCCACGGCGTGTCGCTGCTCTGCAGCTTGCCGTAGAAATGGCGCTGGCGGTGCGCCGCCGAGATGAGGAGGTCGCCGGACCGCATCGCGTGCAGCAGCCGCATCCACTCCGCGCCGAGGTGCACCCGCTGCCGCGCGGAAGGAGCGGCCCCGTAGAGCTCGCGAAGCTCGAGGACGTTCGGATCGAAGAGGTCGTACGCGATCTTCTGAGCGCGCCGGCGCCGGCCGAAACCGCGGGAAGGCTGGCCGATCAGGACGTCGGCATCGCGCAGCAC
>JBAQWH010000529.1:0-11096 GCA_049298815.1 Thermoanaerobaculia bacterium
GGATGACACTCGGGGGTGCGCTCCATGGACCGTAGACAGTGTCATCCTGAGCCGCCGAAGCGAGGCGCAGCTGAGCGGAGGACGGTCGAAGGATCCCGAGGTTCAGGCAGGACGGGCGGGCGGCGACAGACTCACAGTCCTCGCATCGCGCCGTCTTCCGCATTCTTCAGGTAGAACGAGAGCGACTCGAGGTTGATGCGGAGGTCGACGCTCTTGAGCTTCACCCCTTCGCGCAGCCGCAGCTGGATGGGGGCGAAGTTGAGAACGGCACGGACGCCGGCGTCGATCAGCGCGTCGTAAACGCCCTGTGCTGCGCCGGTCGGCACGGCGATCACGCCGATCTCGACGTTGTTCTTCTTGACGAGATGCCCGAGCTGCTCGGCGGCGACCACCGGGATCGAGCGGCGGGTGAGGCGGCCGACCTTCTCCGGGTCGGAGTCGAGCATGGCGACGATGTGGAACCCGTTGCTGGTGAAGCCGGCGTAGTCGGCGAGTGCCATGCCGAGGTTGCCCGCGCCGACGATCACGATGTTGCGCGTGCGGTCGACACCGAGGGTCTCGATGAGATGCTGCTTGAGCCGCACCACGTCATAGCCGACGCCGCGCGTGCCGAACTCCCCGAAGTACGCGAGGTCCTTGCGGATCTGCGCGGAGTTCAGGTGGAAGCGGTCGGCCAGCTCGTGCGACGAAACCGTCCGCTGCTGCTGGCCCTCGAGGATCGTCAGGCAGCGGAGGTAGACCGAGAGCCGAGCCGTGGTCAGCTCTGAGATCGGCTCCCGGTCCGAGACGCGGCTCATCGGCTCAGGGCATTACTGCGCGAGAAGCCGGCGGGCCGCTTCCCCCGCCGCGTTGAAGAGCGGGGTCGGATAGAGGCCGACGAGCAGGATGCCGACCATCGAGATCACCAGCCCGCCGATCGCGAAGACTCCACCGGTCGTCGGCACCTCGGTTCCGGCCGCCGCCTCCTTCATGTAGAGGAAGTAGACGACGCGCAGGTAGTAGTAGACCGAGACGATCGACGCGAGGATACCGATGACGGCGACGGTGATGTGGCCCGACTCGACGGCGGTCTTGAAGATGTAGAGCTTCGACATGAAGCCGCCGGTGCCCGGAAGGCCCGCGAGGGAGAACATGCAGAGGGTCAGTGCGAGGCCGAAGAACGGCCGGCGGAAGCCGAGGCCGGCGACGTCGTCGAGCGTCTGCGGGTCGTTCTGATTCTTCGCGAGGAGCGAGATGACGCCGAACGCTCCGAGGTTCATGAGAGCGTAAACGATGGTGTAGACCGCGATCGCGGCGACCGAGTCCTCGCGGACCGTGAGGATGCCGATCATCATGTAGCCGACGTGCGCGATGCCGGAGTAGGCGAGCATCCGCTTGAGGTCGCGCTGGACGATCGCGACCACGTTGCCGACGATCATCGACAGGACCGACAGCGCTGCAACGACGTTGACCCACGTCACGGCCGGCAGCACCGGAGCCACCGCGTCGAAGAAGCGGATGAGCACGATCAGCGTCGCCGCCTTCGGGGCGACCGACAGCCAGCCGGCGACGGGAGTCGGGGCGCCCTGGTAGACGTCCGGGGCCCAGGGGTGGAACGGCGCGAGCGCGAGCTTGAAGCCGAACCCGGCGATCAGCAGCACGAACGCGATGTCGAGGAGGGGGCTGGTGTCGTGCGCAGCCTCGAAGAACCGGCGCATCACCGTGAAGTTCGTCGACGCGGTCGCGCCGTAGAACAGCGCCGTGCCGTAGAGGATGAAGCCGGTGGCGAATGCCCCCATCAGGAAGTACTTGAGGCTCGCCTCGTTCGATACCGCCAGGCGGCGGTGGAAACCGAGCAGCACGAAGATGCAGATCGACATGATCTCGAGGCCGAGGATGACGATCAGGAGGTCGAGTCCCTTCGCCATCATCATCATGCCGAAGGTGCCCCACAGGAGGAGCGCGTAGAACTCGCCGCTCTCGATTCCCTCACGGTCGAGGTAGTCGCGGGCGAAGAGGGTCGCGAGCATCCCGGCGAGGAGGAACGTGAGGTCGAAGATCATCGTGATCGCGCTGATCTCGTACGTACCGCCGAAGAAGACGCCGGGGGTGACGAGGAGGTTCTCGCTCCACGCGGCCAGGATGAAGACGATGAGCGCGAGCGGTGCGAGGACGGCCTTTGCGCGGGGACCGAACGCCGCGACGAGGCAGAGCAACAGCCCGCCCGCGACGAGGATGATCTCGGGAAGGATCGCAGTGACCCAGCCCGGTTCCAGCTGTGGATTCAGAATCATCGCTCGCCTCCCGCCGCAACCATCACCTTTTCACCTCGCTCGGTCTGGACGACCGAGATCAACTGCTTGACGGATGGCTCCATCTTCCTGAGGAAGAAGCTGGGATAGACGCCGATCCAGACCATCATCACGACCAGGGGGACCATGGCTGCGACCTCGTTCCACGCGATGTCGCGCACCGTGCGGTTCTCCTCGTTCGTGATGGGGCCGAAGAAGACCCGCTGCACGAGCCAGAGGAGGTAGATCGCCGCGAGGATGACGCCGCTCGCCGCGATCGTCGCCGCGACCGGCTGCGTCTTGAACGATCCCGCGAGGATGAGGAACTCACCGACGAACCCGTTGAGGCCGGGCAGGCCGACCGACGAGAGCATCGAGATCATGAAGAAGGTCGCGAACACCGGCATCGCCTTTGCCAGCCCGCCGTAGTCGGCCAGAAGCCGCGTGTGACGCCGTTCGTAGACGACGCCGACGAGAAGGAACAGCGCGCCGGTCGAAAGTCCGTGGTTGACCATCTGCAGGAGCGAGCCTTCGATCGCGGTCTGGTTGAAGGCGAAGATGCCAAGGACGCAGAAGCCGAGGTGCGAGACCGACGAGTAGGCGACGAGCTTCTTCATGTCCGGCTGCACCCAGGCGACGAGCGCGCCGTAGACGATGCCGATCACCGAAAGCGTGATCAGCAGCCACGAGTACTTGTCCGAGGCGTTCGGGAAGAAGGGGAGGACGAAGCGGAGGAAGCCGTAGGTCCCCATCTTCAGCATGACGCCCGCGAGGATGATCGAACCGCCGGTCGGCGCCTCGACGTGAGCGTCCGGGAGCCACGTGTGCAGCGGGAACAGCGGCACCTTGATTCCGAAGGCGAGCGCGAACGCGAAGAACAGCAGCGCCTCGGCTCCCGGCAGGAGCGAGGTGCCGTACAGCTCCGTGATCGTGAACGTCATGACCCCGGTCTGCTTGAAGTTCTGGAAGACGAGGTAGATGACGCCGAGCAGCATCAGCAGCGATCCGGCGATCGTGAACAGGAAGAACTTGATCGCGGCGTAGATGCGGTTCGCGCCGCCCCAGACGCCGATCACCAGGTACATCGGCAGGAGCATCAGCTCGAAGAAGACGTAGAAGAGGAGGAGGTCGGTCGCGACGAACGCGCCGATCATCGCCGTCTCCATCACGAGGAAGGAGATGATGTACTCCTTCGGGTGCTTCTTGATCGTGTTCCACGACGACAGGAGGATCAGCGGCACGAGGAACGTCGTCAGCAGGACGAGCCAGAGCGAGATGCCGTCGATGCCGAGGCCGTAGTGGATGCCCCACTGCGGGATCCAGGGAATCCGCTCGACGAGCTGGAACCCGGCGACGTCGCTCCACCCGCGCAGGATCCCGAGAGAGAGGAAGAACGTGACCAGCGTGACGAGGAAGCCCGTCATCTTGATCGCGTTCACCGCCGTTCGCGGGAAGAAGGCGAGCAGGATCGCTGCCGCCATCGGCAGCCAGAGAACCGTACTGAGAATCGGCATCATGGACCTTTACACGAAGAAGACGATGAACACGAGGACGCCAGCGAAGAACATCAACGCGTAATTGCGAACGTTGCCGGTCTGGAAGAAGCGCATCACGTCGCCGAAGCCGCGGACGACGAAGCCGATCATCGCGGCCGTGCCGTCGATGATCGCGTCGATGACCTTCCAGAGGAAACGAGAGAATGCGGCGAGCGGGCGGACGATGGTCGCGCCGTAGATCTCGTCGACGAACCACTTGTTCTCGAGTGCCCGCGCGAGCGCGGGGCTGCGACGCTCGAACGCCTCGTCCGACGCGAGCCCCTTTTCCTTGTACAGGCCACGCGCGATCCACCAGCCGGCGATCGCGATGAGCGTCGACACGAGCGCGATCGTGATCTCCGTCGCTGCCGGGATCACGATCAGGTGATGCGCGCCGGCGACGTCCGGCTGGATCGAGTGGAGGAAGTTCGCGAGGAACGCCGCACCCGGGACGTGGATGATGTGCGGCAGCGAGAGGAGGCCGCCGAAGAGCGAGAGGATCGCGAGGACCCAGAGCGGTCCGACCATCGTCCACGGGGACTCGTGGAGGTGATGCTCCTGCTCGTGCGTTCCGCGGAACTTCCCGAAGAACGTCAGGTAGACGAGCCGGTACATGTAGAACGCGGTGCAGAACGCGGCGAGGGTGCCGAGCAGCCAGACCAGCTTGCCGACCGCCGGGAAGTACGGTGTGACGAAAGCCGATGCGAGGATCTCGTCCTTCGAGAAGAAGCCGGCCGCCAGCGGCAGACCGGCGATCGCGTAGGTCGCGATCGCGAACGTCCTGTAGGTGTGCGGGATCTTGTCCTTGAGGCCGCCCATCTTACGGATGTCCTGCTCGCCGCCCATCGCATGGATGACCGAGCCGGAGCCGAGGAAGAGGCAGGCCTTGAAGAACGCGTGCGTGACGAGATGGAAGATCGCGGCCGAGAACGCGCCCACGCCGACCGCGATGAACATGAAGCCGAGCTGCGAGACGGTCGAGTAGGCGAGGACCTTCTTGATGTCGAACTGCCGCAGGCCGATGGTCGCGGCGAAGAGCGCCGTCAGGCCACCGACGATCGCGACGACCATCATCGCGTCGGGCGAGAGCCGGTAGAGGACGTTCGTCCGGACGATCATGTAGACGCCCGCGGTGACCATCGTCGCGGCATGGATCAGGGCCGAGACCGGAGTCGGGCCGGCCATCGCATCGGGCAGCCAGACGTAGAGGGGGATCTGGGCCGACTTGCCGGTCGCGCCGAGGAACATGAGCAACGCGACCGCAGGGAGGAGCCACGCCGGCAGGCCGCCACCGCTCGCCACCTGTTGCACCCGCGCGTAATCGACGCTGCCGATGTACGCGAACATCAGGAACATCGCGATGAGGAAGCCGAAGTCGCCGATGCGGTTGACGATGAACGCCTTTTTCCCGGCGGGCGGGGCGTAGTCGGTCGTGTAGTAGAAGCCGATGAGCAGGTAGGAGCAGAGCCCGACGCCTTCCCACCCGACGAACATGAAGAGATAGCTGCTCCCGAGGATCAGGATCAGCATCATCGCGAGGAAGAGGTTGAGGTAGGCGAAGTAGCGCCAGTAGCCCTCTTCGTGCGCCATGTAGCCGACGGAGTAGACGTGGATGAGGAACCCGACCCAGGTGACGACCATCAACATGACGATCGAGAGGGGATCGAGCTGGAACGCGATGTCGGCGCCGATGCCGCCGGAGCTGAACCAGGAGTAGACGAGGTTGAGGTGCCGCTCGCCGTGGTGGTACTGGCCGGCGTACTCGATGGTCGCCCAGGTGCCGAGCAGGGCGGCTCCCAGCGAGGCGAGGATCGCGACGGCGGTGACGAAGGTCTTACCGGCGCGGCGGCCGAACAACCCGTTCAGGAGGAAGCCGACGAACGGGGTGATTGGGATGAGCCAAAGTGCGTTCAGCATCTGCGGTGTGGGGGGTGAGGAGTGGTCAATGGCCAGTGGTCAGTGGCCAGTGAACCCCACTGACCACTGGCCACTGACGACTGACCACTCTCAGCCCTTCTGTCTCCTCACGTCTACCGTGGTGGCAGACGCGGGAGGCCCGCATCTGCCGGAATTAGCTTTCTTCGTCTCGAACGCGCGCTACGTAGTCTTCGGAAGAAGCCGGGTCGAGCTCCCAGCGGCGGACGTCGCGGCTGCGCTCCTTTTCACCGACCTTCAGCTCTTCGCCTTCCTCGTAGTGAATGCCCATCGCATCGCCGATGTCGCCGACGTTGCTCTGGCCCGGCACCGACATGCTGCTCACCGCCGACTCGTCGCCGCTGAACTGCGCGCCTTCCCACTGAACGTCGGTCTCGCCGCCGGTGATGGTCGGGTCCACGAGGCCGTCGTCGCGCATCCTCTCAGCCATCTTTTTCGAGCCGGCCGCGATATCGGGGATCGGCGGTTCGATGTCGTCTGCGAGGCCGTTGCGATTCAGGTCCTTGTCTTCGTTTTCTTCCCAGTCAATGAGCTTGTCGGTCTTGTCCATTGAGGCTCCTTCGGGGAGTACTCAATGCGACCGTTGTGCCGTCGCAGGCGAGCGGCACAGTCTGCTAAACGCTACCAGTGCATCAGGTTGGCCTCGTCCACGTCGATCGTCTCGCGATGGTGGAAGAGGGAGATGAAGATGGCGAGCCCGACCGCAGCTTCCGCCGCCGCAACCGCCATCACGAAAAAGACGAACATCAGGCCGTGTACCTGGTCGAACTGCCGCGCGTACGCGATGAACGTCAGGTTCACCGCGTTCACCATCAGTTCGATGCACATGAAGATCGTGATGCCGTTCTTGCGCGTCAGGACGCCCATCACGCCGATCGAGAAGAGGATCGCGCTGAGGATCAGGAACCAGTGGGTCGGGATCATCGCGGGACCTCCGGCGACTTCGTAGGCTCAGCGAGCCCCGAGCGTGTGCCGACCGCGCGGCCGCTCAGGATCAGCGCCCCGACGATCGCCGCGAGAAGCAGGATCGAGACGGCCTCGAACGGGAAGATGTAACGCTCGAACATCGCGATGCCGATGGTCTTCACGTCGGAGTGGAACCGCTCGGGCATCACGTCGAAGACCGCGTACTTGGCGATGTAGTAGACGAGGCCGATCGCGAACGCCGCGGTCGTCGTGTAGCCGAGAAACTGCTGCACGGGGCGCGTGGGCGTCTCTTCGGTGTGCTGCAGGTTCAGCAGCATGATCACGAAGAGGAACAGCACCATGATCGCGCCGGCGTAGACGATGACCTGCAGCGCCGCCATGAACGGGGCCTCGAGCAGGACGTACATGACCGCCAGTGCGAAGAACGACGCGACGAGCGACAGCGCGCCGACGACCGGGTGTCGGTGCAGCGCGACCATCAGCGCGAAGGCGACCGCAATCGCTGCAAAGAAGAAGAAGACGACGAACTCGAACATGGATCAGATCCAACCGGCGGCGATGAAGGCCGCGACGATGACGATGTTGAGGATCGCGAGCGGCAGGAAGACCTTCCATCCGAGCCGCATGAGGAGGTCGTACTTCAGCCGCGGCAGCGTCCAGCGGACCCAGACGAAGATGAACATCATCGCTGAGACCTTGATGAGGAAGAACAGGGCCGAAAGGACGAAGCCGAGGAAGGTCGCCGGCTCGTTGTACCAGGGGATGTCCCAGCCGCCGAGGAACAGCGTCACGATGATGGCCGACATCGTCCCCATCGACATGTACTCGGCCATGAAGAAGAGGGCGAACTTCATCGACGAATACTCGGTGTGGTATCCGGCGACGAGCTCGGCCTCCGCCTCGGCGAAGTCGAACGGCAGGCGGTTGGTCTCGGCGAACGCCGCGACGACGAAGACGACGAACGCAAGCAACATCCCGGGCGAGAAGGCGTTCCACGCCGGGATCTTGAGCCAGTCGATCCCGAACAGCACGAAGTAGCCGGTCTGACGGAAGACGACCTCGGTCAGGCGCAGCGAGCCGGCGACCATCAGCACGCTGATCGCCGCGAGCGTGAGCGCGAGCTCGTACGAGATCATCTGCGCCGAGGCCCGGACCGCACCCATGAAGGGGTACTTGCTGCCCGAGGCCCATCCTGCCGTCGTGATGCCGTAGACGCCGAGCGACGTGAGGGCGAAGATCACCAGGATCCCGACGCTCACGTTCGCGACGATCGGCTCGAACAGGCGGCCGCCCTCGAACAGCGTCTGCCCCAGCACCGACATCTCGGGGATGACGAACGGACGCCCCCAGGGGACGACCGCGATCGTGGTCAGTGCGGGCAGAAGACCGAACGTCGGAGCGAGCGTGTAGAGCCACTTGTGCGCCCGCGCCGGGATGACGTCTTCCTTGAGGATGAACTTCAGCGCATCGGCGATCGCCTGGAGGAGGCCGAACGGTCCGACCCGGTTCGGGCCGGGACGGTCCTGAATGAGGCCGCCACCGCGACGCTCGATCCAGACCCAGACCGGCGTGACGCTGAGGACCGCGGTCAGCACGATCGCGATCTTCAGGAAGGAGAGAAGTACGTCGGTGATATCGAACGCTTGCGGCATGACTACGCAGTGACCTCGCCCGTGGCGACTGCATCATCGGTCAGCGGCGCGTTGGAGAGCGCCGGGACCTTTGCGCGAATTTCTCTGAACAAATCCAATGCGTCGGCCGTGCGGAAGGCCTCGGTTTTCGGGAAGAGCCGGGCGCCGATGCGGCGGAGGGCCTCGAGGTCGGTGACCGCCTGACCCTTCGGCGAGAAAGCCTGGTGGATGCGCTGCACGCGCCCCTGAAGGTTGGTGAACGTCCCGTCCTTCTCGGGGTGAATCGCTGCGGGGAGGACCACGTCGGCGACGTCGCAGAGCGGGTGGTTCGCGTCCCAGGCGTGCACGACGAGGAACTTCGCCTTGCGGAGGTTGGCGACGACCGCCGGGTCGGAGGCGCGGTCGCTGAAGCCGGCGTCGCAGATGTAGAGGACGTCGACCCCCGCGGCTCCGGTCGTCATCAGCTCTTCGACCGTCTTCCCCCTGGCGTCCCCGAGAACTGCACGGACGCCGCGGAAGTTCGGGGCGCCCTGGGTGCCCTGGATCCACTCGGTCCTCGACTTCATCCGGATCGGGCCGATCGGGTCGACCATCACGTCGATGGAGCCGGCCTTCACGCCGTCCGCGAAGAGCTGCTTCGCGAGCCAGGCCTCTTCGTTCGTCATGTGCGCCGAAGCGATGACGGCGACGTTTGAGGGCGAGGCGGACGCAAAGGCGGTCTCGATCGAATCGAGGGCTTCCATCCAGGTCGAGATGGCCAGGTAATCGTCGTCGGTGCGGACCTTCGGCACGACGACGCGGTCGGTCTCATACCGCTCGTACGAGAAGCGGCCGTAGTCGCAGAGCCAGTGGTCGTTGACTTCGGGATTGACGCGCGGCCGGTAGCGGTAGACCTGACCGTTTCTGCTGCCGATGAAGAGGTTGCAGCCGACGTCGCAGCCGTTGCAGACCGACTCGGCGGACTCGAGGTTCCAGACGCGCGATTCGAAACGGAACTCGCGCGGAGTCAGCGCGCCGGTCGGGCAGATGTCGGTCACGCACGCGCTCATCCAGTTGTCGAGTGGCGTCCCGGGGAAGACGCCGACCTCGGTCGACGCCCCGCGCTTGAAGAATGCAAGCTCGCTCGTCCCGGTGACCTCGGCCGTGAAACGAATGCACCGCGTGCAGTGGATGCAGCGGTTCATGTTCTGCACGACGTGTGGCCCGATCGCGGTGCGGTCCATGCCGGGATAGGTCCGCTTGAACTCGCCGTAGCGCGAGGTTACCGAGCCGTAGTTGAAGGAGTAGTCCTGAAGAGGACACTCGCCGGCCTTGTCGCAGATCGGACAATCGAGCGGGTGGTTGATCAGGAGGAACTCCATCTGCCCCTTGCGGGCTTTGTCGACCTTTTCGTTCCAGACGTTGATTTTCATCCCGTCCCGGACCGGGGTCGCACAGCCGGCCTGAAGCTTCGGCATCCCCTCGACCTCGACGAGACACATCCGGCACTGGCCGACGACGCTGAGGGAGGGGTGGTAGCAGAAATGGGGTACGTGGACGTCTGCGGCCTTGGCCGCTTCGATCGCGTTGATCCCATCCTGCACTTCGACTTCGATTCCGTCGATGGTAACTTTGGCCATAAGAGTGCTGTTGCTGCAGAGTGATCGCCCGACGGGCGGGCCTGGGTCGCGGGCGGAAGTTTCACGGACGAGTCCGTGAAAAATTTCACAACCGGCGCAGGATACTGATTTGATTTGGGAGCGTCAACGAACTTCAGGACGCCCAAGAAAGAGCATTTTCGTGAAGAAAGACATTGTCATTGCAGCAGTTGTCGTCGTCGTCGTGGTCGCCCTGACATGGGGTCTGGCGAGCATGCGGCCGGACTTCGTCCCCACCGCTTCGAAGCCGTTTTCGCCCGAGCCGAAGGCCGCCGAGGGCGGATCGGACAAGGTGATCCTCCGGATCAACGGAGAAGCGATCACCGAAAGCGAGTTCAACCAGTTCCTCACCGAGGCGCCCGCTGAACAGCGCGACATGTACAAAACCCCGCAGGGGCGCCGCCTGCTCGCCGACGAGCTCATCAAGCTCAAGGCGCTCGAGCAGGAAGGGCGGAAGATGGGCGTCGAGAAAGACCCCGAGGTCAAGGCGCAGCTCGAGATGCTCGAGGCGCAGCTGATCGCCGGGAAAGCGCTCCAGAAGCTCATCGGCACCCCCGACGAGAAGGTCCTCCGGGCCGAGTACGACAAGGCCAAAGCCGAGTTCGAGACCGTGAACCTCGGACACATCGTCGTCGCCTACGCCGGCGGAGCTGTTCCGCCGCGGTCCGGCCAGGCTCCGCCGATCGAGATCGCCATGGAGAAGGCCAACGGCATCGCCCAGCGGCTCCGCCAGGGGGCCGTGTTCGAGCAGATCGCGCGGACCGAGTCCGACGATTCGCAGACCGGTCAGGCCGGTGGCACCCTCGGCGACGTGCCGATCGGAATGCTCCCGCCGGACATCGGGCCCGCGGTCAAGAACCTCAAGCCGGGCGAGATCAGCAACCCGGTGCGGACCCAGTTCGGCGTGCACGTCTTCCGCGCCGGCCAGCGCGGCTCGCGCTCCTTCGAGGAGCTCAAGCCGATGCTCGAAGACAAGGCCAAGCGCGCGAAGCTCGACGAGACGATCAAGAACCTCATCGCCAGCGCCAAGGTCGACCTCGACCCGCGCTTCTTCCCCCCGGCCGCCAAGCCCGGCGAGCCCGCGGCGGCGCCGGCCGAAAAGCAGTAGAGCTCCGAGATTGTTCAGCGTTGTATGACCCCCGGCTCGAGCCGGGGGTCATA
>JBAQWH010000530.1:0-3988 GCA_049298815.1 Thermoanaerobaculia bacterium
CTGCTCGGCAGCGTCGCGGGGCAGCAGCGCGATCTGCAGGACGTCCTCGACGTGCTCCATGAAGTGGAAGGTCATGTCGCGCTTGATCGGCTCGGGGACTTCGACCAGGTCGCGCTCGTTGAGCTTCGGAAGGATCACGGTGTTGATCTTCGCCGCGCGGGCTGCAAGGACCTTCTCCTTCACGCCGCCGATCGGCAGGATCTCGCCGCGCAGCGTCACCTCGCCGGTCATCGCGATGTTCCGCTTGACCGGGCGTCCGGTGAGGACCGAGATGACGGCCGTCGTGATGGTGATGCCAGCCGAGGGGCCGTCCTTCGGAATCGCACCCGCGGGAACGTGGATGTGAATGTCGTGGGTCTCGAAGTAGTCCGGCGGAATCCCGTTCTCGTCGGCGTGGGCGCGGGCGTAGGTCAGCGCGGCCTGGGCCGATTCCTTCATGACCTCGCCCAGCTGTCCGGTGAGTGAGAGCTTGCCTTTGCCGCGGACCGACGTCACTTCGATGAAGAGGATGTCGCCGCCGACGGCGGTCCAGGCGAGGCCGGTGGCGACGCCGACCTGGTCGCGCTCGAGCAGCTCTTCCGCGAAGTGCTTCATCGGCCCGAGGTACTTGTCGATGTTCGCTTCGGTGATGCGGTAGTTCTCTTGGGTCTTTCCTTCGGCGACCTGCACTGCGATCTTGCGGCAGATCGTCCCGATCTCGCGCTCGAGGTTCCGCAGTCCGGCCTCTTTCGTGTAGCCGGTGATGACGCGCAGGAGTCCCGAGTCGGTCCACGTGACCGGGGTGTCCGCGATGCCGTTCTCCTCCATCTGCTTCGGGAGGAGGTGGCGCTTGGCGATCATCAGCTTCTCTTCGTCGGTGTAGCCGGAGAGACGGATGACCTCCATGCGGTCGAGGAACGCCGGCTGGATGGTGTCGAGGACGTTCGCCGTCACGATGAACATGACGTTGGAGAGGTCGTAGGCGACGCCGATGTAGTGATCGCGGAACGAGTAGTTCTGCTCGGGGTCGAGGACCTCGAGGAGCGCGGACGAAGGGTCGCCGCGATAGTCGGCGCCGATCTTGTCGACCTCGTCCAGCATGAAGACCGGGTTGCCGGTCTGCGCCTGATTGATGCCCTGCACGATCCGGCCGGGGAGGGCGCCGACGTAGGTCCGGCGATGACCGCGGACCTCGGCTTCGTCGCGCACGCCGCCGAGCGAAATGCGGACGAACTTGCGGTCGAGAGCGCGGGCGATCGAGCGGCCCAGCGACGTCTTGCCGACGCCGGGGGGGCCGACGAAGCAGAGGATCGGACCCTTCATCTTCGTGCCGCGCAGCTTGCGCACCGCGAGGTACTCGAGGATGCGCTCCTTGATCTTCTCGAGGTCGTAGTGGTCCTCGTCGAGGATCTCGCGGGCGCGGGCGAGGTCGTGGTTGTCGGCCGACATCACGCCCCACGGCAGCCCGGTCATCCAGTCGAGGTAGGTGCGGATGATCGAGGTCTCGGCCGAATCGGGATGCGAGCGCTCGAGCCGCTTGATCTGCTTCTCGACCTCTTCGCGGGCTTCCTGCGGGATCGACTTCTCCTCGATCTTCTTGCGGTAGTTCTCGACTTCCTCAGCGAGCTCTTCCCCTTCGCCGAGCTCCGACTGGATCGCCTTGAGCTGCTGGCGGAGGAAGTACTCGCGCTGCGACTTGTTCATCTCGCCCTGGGCCGCCGACGAGATCTCCTGCTGCATGGTGAGGAGGTTGATCTCGCGCGTCAGGAGCTCATTGACCCTCTTGAGGCGCTCGATCGGATCCATCGTCTCGAGGATCGCCTGCGACTCCTCGAGCTTGAGGTCGAGGTTCGAGGCTGCGAGATCGGTCAGCCTCGCGGGATCGTCCAGGTTCGCCGCGATGACCATCACCTCGGGCGAGATGTTCTTGCCGAGCGACACCGCTCGGTCGAGGTTCTGCTTCACCGCACGGATCAGCGCCTCGACCTCGAGGCCGCGGTCCTTCGTCACCGGCTCTTCGATCCGGGTGATCTTCGCCTTGAAGAAAGGCGCCGTCTGAATGAAGTAGTCGATGCGCGCGCGCGACAGACCCTGCACCAGGATGCGGATCCTTCCGTCGGGCAGCTTCAGCATCCGCATGATGATCGCGACCGTACCGACCCGGTACATGTCGTCCTCTCCCGGATCCTCGTTCTGGAAGTCCTTCTGCGCGGTCAGCATGATCACGCGGTTCTCGGCGAGCGCCTGGTCGACCGCGTTGATCGACTTTTCACGCGACACCGACAGCGGCACGATGATGAAGGGAAAAATGACCAGGTCCTTCAGCGGAAGCACGGGAAGGACGTCCGGGATTTTGATTGCCTCTTCTTTCGGGGTCTCGTTCGCGTCAGTCATGTCACCCTCTCAGCGGCGGGGATACGGTTGAGCCGGTTTCTGCAATGGCTGTTCCCGCTTCCACCCCTTACTTCAGCTCGTGCAGCTCTTTGACGAATGCTTCGACGTCCTCGAAACGGCGATACACCGAGGCGAAACGGACATAGGCGACCGGGTCGAGCTCCCGAAGCCGTTCCATCACCAGCTTCCCGAGCGCCTGGCTCGAGATCTCGCGCTCCCCGGAGTCCTGCATCGCGGCCTCGATCGAATCGGCGACCCGCTCGAGCTCCGCCTGCGGGACCGGACGCTTGCGACATGCGATCTGGAGCCCGCGCATCATCTTGCCGCGGTCGTACTCCTCACGGCGCTCGTCCCGCTTGACGACCTGGAATCCCTGCCGCTCGATCGTCTCGTAGCTCGTGAATCGGCGTTCGCACCGCGTGCATTCACGCCGGCGGCGTATGACCTCGCCTTCGCGGCTCTCCCGCGAGTCGACGACGCGATCCTCGACATTCCCGCAGAACGGGCACCGCATAGGTGCGCCCGTATATCACGCTGGTGTGACGTCTTTCCAATGGAGCCCTTCGCGCGCGAAGAGCACGAGGCCCGTGATCACGATCGGCAGAGTCCCGACGATGTGGAAGACGACCGCCACCGCCACCGACGCATCGATGCTGAACCGGTAGAAATGCGTCAGAACCAGCTGGGTCGCCTTGTGGAACCCGCCGACTCCGCCGGGGGTCGGGATCGCGAGGCCGACGGTCGTCACGCCGAGGACGAAGAAGCTCGCGTCGAACGGGAGGGGCTGATGCATCGCGTTCGTCGCAAACCAGAACTGGCTGGTCAGACAGAGCCAGATGCCCGCGGTGTAGCTCAGGAGCTTCAGGAGCAGCGTGCGGTCCCGGATCAGCGAGAGGCTCGCAACGAACGTGTCGAAGAAGTGCATCCAGGAATCGCGGAAGCGGTGCGGCAGGAATCCGCCCGTCCAGGTGTGAAACCGGCGGACACCCTGACGGAAGAAGTGGAGCCCGAGGAGGAAGAGGAAGAGCGCCGACAGGATCGCCCCTGCCGCGATCGCGCCGAGTCGGACGATGTAGAACCAGCCGGCGAGCCGCACGTCGTGCGAGAACTCGTTCCACCGGAGCACCGCGAAGAGGACGAACAGAAGGAGGACCGCGCTGAGGTCGAAGATCCGCTCGATGAGCACGGTCCCGAGCGCCCCGGAGAACCGGTGGCTCGTCCTCCGCGACAGCAGCGCCGGCCGCGCGACGTCGGCCGCCCGGATCGGCAGCACCGTCGACAACATGTACCCCACGCCGTTCGCGAAGAAGGTTGCATAGAACGGGGGCGGGTCGTCCGGATCGAGGATCGTCCGCCAGCGCGCCGTCCTCAGCAGGAGGGCCGTGAAGTTGACCGCGAACCCGCCGAAGACCCACGCGAGGTTCGTCTTCCGCAAGTGGTCCCACACCCCGGCGAGATTCGCATTCCGGAGGAAGAGCCAGAGGAAGAAGGCCGTGAGGAGCGCGATCGCCGCGATCTGTAGAATGCGCTTCAAGACGCGCGAGTTTAACCGAGTGGCCAGTGGTCAGTGGCAAGTGGTCAGTGGCCAGTGGTCAGTGGCCAGTGGTCAGTGGCC
>JBAQWH010000531.1:0-5050 GCA_049298815.1 Thermoanaerobaculia bacterium
CCCGCAGGTTGATGTAGAGGTCTCCGAGGCCCATGGCATAGGCGCGCGTCTTCGACCAGTCGACGTTCTCCCAGAACTGCCCCTGATCGAACAGCATCTCGAGATCGCGCTCCTTCGCCCGGACACCGGTCTTGAGCGTCATGTAGCCGTTGAGGACGAGCCAGGTGTTGTAGTTGACCGACTTCCGGAACGATGCGAAGCCGTGGTCGGACACCACCATGAGCGCGGCGTCGTTCTTCGCGGCGGACGCCATCGCGTCGCCGACGATCGCGTCCATCAGCTGATACGACTCCAGCAGCGCCCCGCCCCATTCGGCAGCCAGCTTCGCGTCGTAGGCTGGATGCTGCGGATCGATGATCCTCCAGAAGACGTGCGCCACGCGGTCCGGGAACTCGAACACGTGCACGACGAGCTCGTGGTCGCTTTCGAGGAACGACTGAAACAGCTTCCGCGCCTGCGCGACCGTCCACTCCATGTCGTCCCAGAAGATCTTCTCGGTCGCGAATCCCTCGGAGATGGCCCAGGTGTCGATCTGCCACCCGAGCGTCTTGTACAACCCGTGCTCCTTCGCCAGCTGCGGCGCCCAGCGCTCCGGCGTCGAGATCCGGAAGCCCGGGGGTAGGTGTCTCGGGTCGAAGTTGATCGGCGAGAGGTAGAGCTTCACCTCCGGCTGCGACGAGATCAGGTGGAACCGGCTGACGCCGCGGACCTTGATGAAGCGGTTGAACGGGAAGACGAAGTCGACCCATCCGCTCCACTCGCCCGGACGGAGGGTCACCGTCTGCTCGCCCAGGGTGAGGGTCACCGAGCCTCGGTCCTGGGCGACCGCCAACGTCATCGGCATCGAGATGTACTCGGGCTCCGCGAACAGCTTGTTCGGGGGGCCCTTGATCTCGGTCTTCATCACGCCCTTGTTGTCCTCGAGCTGGACGACCTCGATCGAGAACTCATTCGACCCGGTGCGCTGGAAATCGAGCTCCGAGGTGAAGAAGAACGGTTTGCCGACGCGCCCCGACATGTCGGGGACGCCGAGGCCGGAGAGCATGTGGCCCTCGTGGAAGTCGTTCGCCGGGAAGGTCACCGGGACGTGCGTGATGCTGGCCTTCATTCCGGCCTTCGCCGCGACCTCCCAGAACGGGATGCCCTGGCGGCGGTTGATCACGCCCGGGCGTTGCTCGGGGATGTAGATCCGGGTCGCCGTGGCAGCGCCGAAGGCGAGAAACGCCCCGCCGAGCGCGATCGCGACTCCGAGCAGGCGCCGGCGGCGCGCGACGGCGATGGCGATCAGACCGAACGCCACCAGGACGGCGATCGCAGCAGCGCTTGCGTTGTGCTTCCCGAGAAGGAACGGCTCGGTGGTCTCGTCGAATGCCGCGAACAGCGGGAGGTACGTCTTCGGATCGCGGCGCAGGAAGTCGAAGACGCCGGTCCGACCCGGATCGATCCCGGTGCTGAAGGTGGACCAGGAGACCGGGGTCTGCGCGGGGACGGTCGGGCTGATGGCCCGGTAGCTCCCTGCGGCACGGAGCTTTGCGAGGTTCGGCAGCTTCCCCTCGTCCATCCACTTCTCGGTGTAGCGAGCGTCGACGCCATCGAACCCGAGGACGATGACACGCGGCTTTGCTTCCGCGCGCAGCGGCCCCAGCAGCGCAGCCGCGCTCAGCAGTAAAGCGAGAGCAAATCGCATCGGGACGGATCATACCGTCGCGTTCTCCCTCCCCGGCACCCCTCTTGTAAAAGGCCTGTAGCGATAACGATTGAGGAGTAACGCAATGAGAACTCGCACTTTGATCGCGGCTGCGGCCGCCCTGACCCTGTCGCTCGGCGCGTGTGGCGGCGGTGGTGAGAAGCGTGCGGCGGGCGCGGGCGGCGACGCGAACAGGCTCGTCATCGGCCTCAAGAGCAGTCCGACCAACCTCGACCCGCGCGTCGGCGCCGACAACGCGTCCGGCCGCCTGTTCGACCTCGTCCACAGCGGTCTCATCAAAAACACTCCGGAGATGGACTACGCCCCGGACGTGGCCGCACGATGGGAGACTCCGGACGACCGGACGATCATCTTTCACCTGAACCCGAACGCGAAGTTCCACGACGGCCGGCAGGTGACGGCCGAGGATGTGAAGTGGACGTACGACTCGCTGATGGACCCAGCGTTCACGACGTCCAAGAAGTCGGGCTACGCGGCGGTCGAGCGGATCGAAGCGCCGGATCCGCAGACCGTCATCTTCCGCCTCAAAGAGCCGAACGGCGGCATCTTCGACAACCTGACGGTCGGCATCCTGCCGAAGGGGGCCGACACGAACGTCTACAAGACGAAACCGATCGGAGCCGGGCCGTACAAGGTCGTCAACTTCCGGACCGACGAGAACGTCGAGCTGCAGGCATTCGACCAGTGGCACGGCGGCGCTCCGAAGATCAAGAACGTGCTCGTCCGCATCATCCCGGACACCACGACGATGGTCCTCGAGCTACGCCGCGGCTCCGTCAATTTCGAGGTCAACCAGATCCCCTTCGAGAACGTCGGGGAGTTCGAGAAGAGCGCGAAGCACCAGGTCGTGAAGGAGCCGGGGTCGGTGTGGCAGTACCTCGCCTTCAACCTCAAGGACCCGATCCTCTCGAAGCTCAAGGTCCGCCAGGCGGTCGCGCACGCGATCGACCGTCAGAAGATCGCGACCGACCTGCTGCGGGGCCACGGCGAGCCTTCCGACACGATGTTCGGCAAGGGTCACTGGGCGCGGGCCGAGGGTCTTCCTGCGTACGCGTTCGATCCGGGCCGCGCGAAACAGCTCCTCGACGAGGCAGGACATCGCGATCCCGACGGTGACGGCCCGCGCTCCCGCTTCACCCTCTCGTTCAAGACCTCGACCGACCCGGAGGCCAACCTGCGGGCGCAGATGATCCAGCAGATGCTCAAGCAGGTCGGGATCGACATGAAGATTCAGTCGAGCGAGTTCGGCACGTTCCTCGAGGACGTCTCGAAGGGCAACTTCCAGATGTACTCGCTGAGCCGCAACGGCATCGCCGACCCGGACTTCTACTACGTGATCTTCCACTCGTCGAACTTCCCGCCGGAAGGACAGAACCGCGGGTACTACTCGAACCCGCAGGTCGACCGCCTGATCCTCGAAGGCCGTTCGACCTTCGACCGCGCGAAACGGAAGCAGATCTACGCCGAGATCCAGCGCATCGTCCAGGAAGACCTTCCGTACGTCTCGCTCTACCAGCAGGTGAACGTCGCCGTCATGGACAAGAACCTCGAGGGCTACGAGATGTACCCCGCCGGATTCTGGTTGGCGGTGCCGGGGATGTCGTTCTAGCGAACGACGAAGTGTGAAGTGTGAAGTGTGAAAAGGGCCAGCGGCGAGTTCTCGCCGCTGGCCCTTCTTACGTCTTCTGCGCTTTGGTCTTCCGCAGGATCGTGGTGAGAATCGCCACGATCTGATTCGCTTCCTCTGTCAGCTCTGCGATCCGTTCGGATCTCACCAAGCCGCTGGCGGACATGAGGCGCAGCCAGTAGTGCGCTTCCCGAGCCTCTTTGCACGCGATCGAGTACTTCGTGACGAAATCTGCGCGGCTTTGGGCGCCGAGGCCCTCCTCGACGTTCGCGCCGACCGAGCAGCCCGCGCGCAGCAATTGGCGCGAAAGGGTACGGCTGACGCCGGGCTTCCGCTCAATCGCCTGACAGAGCGCCACGACCCTGCGAGCAAATTCGAAAGCCCGCTCACCGAGATCACGTCTCTCACCATCCCGTACCTCGTCGTCCACTTTTCACACTTCACACTTCACACTTCGGTTTTCACCACTCCCCACAAACGGTATCGATGAGAATCGCGCACACCAGATACGGATCCATGTTCGCGGCCGGCCGGCGGTCTTCGAAGTAGCCGTAGCCGAGGTTTGCGGTGGCCATCGGGATGCGGATCGAGGCGCCGCGGTCGCTGATGCCCCAGCGGAAGAGGTGCATCGGCGCGGTCTCGTGGAGGCCGGTGAGCCGTTCCTCGTTGTGCGCGCCGTAGACCGCCATGTGCTCGTCGTGGCGTTTCTCGAGCTTGCGCATGGCGTCCTCGATGATCTTCATGCCGCCTTCCTTGCGCATCGCCTTGGTCGAGAAGTTCGTGTGAGCGCCGGCGCCGTTCCAGTCGCCCTTCACCGGCTTCGGATAGAGCGTCGCGCTCACGCCGAAGTCTTCGCCGATGCGGTACAGGAGCCAGCGTGCGAGCCAGAGCTCGTCGGCGACGTCGAGCGGCCCCAGGGCTCCGACCTGGAACTCCCACTGCGCCGGCATGACCTCGGCGTTGGTGCCGACGATGTGGATCCCGGCACGCATGCAGGCGTCGGCGTGGGCCTCGACCAGGTCGCGGCCGAACACCTCGTCGCTTCCGACGCCGCAGTAGTAGCCGCCCTGCGGCGCAGGGAATCCGTGGTCGGGCCAGCCGAGCGGGCGGTTGCCCTCGAAGAACGTGTACTCCTGCTCGATGCCGAACCACGCCTCGTGGTCCTCGTACTTCTCTGCAATCTCGCGGAGATGCGCGCGGGCGTTGCTCCAGTGCGGCGTACCGTCCGGGTTCATCACCTCGCAGAGCACCAGGATGTCGTGCTCGTGATGAAGCGGGTCGGGGATGAACTTCACCGGACGGAGCAGGAGATCGCTGAAGTGGCCGGTCGCCTGGTAGGTGCTCGACCCGTCATAACCCCATTCCGGAATCTCTTCCAGTTTCTTGACGGGAGCATCGAGGATCTTGGTTTTCGAGCGGAGTTTCGACGTGGGTCTCTGCCCGTCGATCCAGATGTATTCAGCGGTGATCTTGGCCAAAGTGCATGCCTCCTCAAAAGAATGCGGTAAGGGTCGCCTGGGGGGTGCCGTGCGGAATGCGGAACGATAGCAAGAACCGCCGCAGTTGCGAAGAGGGAGGTCAGCCGCGGGATTCGGACAGTTCGCCGGGCGTGCTCTGCATTTCGTCGGACCAGACGATGACGCGGTTCTTCCCGAGGCTCTTTGCGCGGTACATGGCGGAATCGGCGCGGCGGAGCAGCTCCCCCTTCTGGCCGT
>JBAQWH010000532.1:0-22552 GCA_049298815.1 Thermoanaerobaculia bacterium
GGCGTC
The DNA here is from genome assembly GCA_049298815.1 of Thermoanaerobaculia bacterium. Lineage (GTDB taxonomy): Bacteria > Acidobacteriota > Thermoanaerobaculia > Gp7-AA8 > Gp7-AA8 > JBAQWH01. The sequence goes on from JBAQWH010000532.1 coordinate 7, forward strand.
ACCGGCGAGGTCGTCATCGGCAGCCTCGCGCCCGGCGAATGGATCGTGACGGTTCAGGGCGCCGACGCAGCCGGGGAGCGCGTCACGATGCGCGGCGAGGAGGAAGCGCTCGTGGTCCTGCGCGTTCCGTAGTTCAGTCCCGGCGCGGTTAGCACCGCCCCGAAGATCTCTTCACATATCAGGCGACTCGCCGAGCTCCCGCAGAAAAAGCGCAACGTCGTGTACGCGGCATCGCGGAAGACAACCGATCGTCCACTCGTCTTGCATTTTCGCATATGCAAGACTACATTGAACGCCATGACTAACGGGCCGCGCCCCTCCTCCGTCGGTCTTCGTGTCAAGACGTTGAGAGACGAGCGGCGCATGTCGCAGGAGCAACTGTCTCGAAGCATCGGCTTCAAGGACCGGCAAACGCTCGCAGCGATCGAGGCTGGCGAGCGTCGCATTGCACCTGATGAGCTGGCCACTGCCGCGCGCGCACTCGGCGTCACAGTCGACGTTCTGACCGACCCATACCGTCTCGTTGGAGAAGGACGCTTTTCGTTTCGCGCCGAAGCGGTCGAAGGCGGCGTTCTCGACGCGTTCCAAGAACGTGCGGGACGCTGGATCGCCACGTACCGCCAGTTGGAGCGCGACCGCGGCGCCGAATCCAACTGGCTGGCGCTGAAGCTGGATCTCACCATCCGGTCTTCGTTTGAAGAAGCGCAGGAGAGTGCCGAGCAGTTGGTTCGCGCGTGGGACCTCGGCGCGACCCCGGCGGAGCGCCTGCCGATGGAGATCCACCGCAAGCTCGGCGCGCTGGTCCTTTATGTCGATGCTCCCGCCGGCGTTTCCGGCGCAGCATCGCTCGTGCCGGGTCTGTCGACGATTCTCGTCAATCGCCAGGAGCCGCGCGGCCGCCGATCATTCGACCTGGCTCACGAGCTGTTCCACATCCTGACGTGGGATGCCATGCCGCCCGAACGCGTTGAACCGTGGGACCCGAAGCGATCGAAGGGAAATCGCGCGGAGCTGCTCGCCAACAACTTCGCGGCGTCGTTGCTCATGCCGGCCGAGAGCGTGATGAAGCACTGGGATGAGCGCGGCGGTGCCGACGTCCTTGACTGGCTCAACGCCGTCGCCACGACCTTCGGAGTCAGCGCAGTAGCTTTGATGTGGCGCATTCACAACACGCGGCTGCTGGGGAACGCTGACGTGGAAGCGATCATTCGCGAACGCCTGGTGGCGAACGGCGACCCGGAAGTGGCGACGGAGCGGCCACGTCTCTTCAGTCAGGAGTTCGTGATTCGAGTTCACGAGGCCGTCGAGGAAGGACGCCTCTCTCTCCGCCGGGCCGCGAGTCTGCTGGACCTCCCGGTTCGCACGCTCGCCTCCGTCTTCACCGAGTATGGTCTGCCGCTGTCGTATGACGTGTGAGCACCAGCGTGTTCGAACCGCAGACTCTCCTCGTTGACACGAACGTAATCATCGAAGCGGTGAGAACGGGCTGCTGGCGCGCAATCACCGGGCGGTTCGTCGTCGAGACGGTCGAGGAGTGCACGTTGGAAGCGAAGCGCGGTGAGGCCGATCGAAGTGGATACGTCGTCGTCTCGGACAACGACATCAGCCGCCTGGCTCTCATCCACATCGTGTCGGAGGAGCAGCGTGCGGCGCTCGTGCTCGAGTATCCGGATGCAAGCGGCATGGACCCCGGCGAGCGCGATCTGTTCGCTCACGCGCGCTCTCGCGCGGATGAGACCTGGGTGATCCTCTCTCCCGACAAGGCTTCGGTTCGAGCTGCGGTTCGTTTGGGGTGGCCTGACCGCATCCGGTCGCTAGGCGCACTGATTCAATCAACCGGCACACGGCCGAGCCAGAAGTTGAAGAGGCAGTTCGAAGAGGCGTGGCTCGTCGAATGGCGGACGCATTTCATGCTCGACGGGTGAGATGGGCAGGACAGGCCGGCCGGGCATCTCGTGGAGTCCGCCACGCTCTGACACAACTCACTCCTCTATGAAGTAGTCCGAGTCCACCCGCTTCACTTCGTAAGTGATCTTCGTTGTCACGCCCACTTCGAAATCGATCATGTAGTCGGTGAGCTGGCGACCGTCGATGAGGACCACTTTGGGATCAATATGCGCCACGTATTCGCGGGCCTCGGCGGAAAAGCTGCCGGTGGTGATGAACACTCCTTTGCGGGCACGCTTTCCGTGGAGTGCGCCGACGAACTTCTGCACCTCGGGTCGCCCGACCGTTCCTTCCCAGCGCTTGGCCTGTATGTAGATCGTGTCGAGTCCGAGCCGATCTTCGTTGATCACGCCGTCGATCCCCTCGTCCCCGCCGCGGCCGATCGCCTCCCCCGCCTCCAACCGCGAACCGCCGTATCCCATCGCGAGCAACAGCTCGACGACCAGCTCTTCGAAGAAGCGAGGCGACGCCCCTTTCACTCGCACGAGGAGATCATTCGCGAGTCCAGCGCGAATCTGGGCGTACGCGCCGTCCAGAACCTCCTCAGGCGTTTCCTCCTGGACAGGTGTCGAAGTGGATTCCGTCGACGCGCTCGATCCGCGACTGCGAAACTCACGGAACTCCGGAAACTGATTCAGAAAGCTCAGAGTGATTCGGTCCGGCGGATTCTGAAGGACGGTCCATCCGCGCTCCGTGATCCGAAAGATCCCGCGCCGCGGTGACTCAAGCAAACCTGCCGCATCGAGGTGTACTTTCGCCCAGGCCACGCGGTTCGCCCATCGCGCCTGTCGACCGCTCGGCAACAGTTCCGCCTGCTCTTCGGCCGAGACATTCATCGCGCGAGCAAGCTCCTGCCGCGCGTTGGCCAGCGCGTGCTCGCCCCCGTCAGCAGCGAAACGGAGGATCGGCAGCATGATCGATTGGAAGTCGGGAATCATGCGCGGATTCTACCGGCGTGAACGTCTGCGCTGAACCGGATCTACGGCATCGATGGCGACGCCCTCGTGAAGGATGATTCCGGGGAGGGCCCGCGCAATGGGTCGCCCGATCGCTGCTTCTCGGAGCAGAACCGAAGAACGAAGGTCTGACCCCATCACCCACCCCACTCGACGACCTGCACGTCACCGCGAAGGAACACGTGCTCGAGTTCTTCCGCGACGACGTGGAGGAGTTGCTCCGGCGCTAGGACACTCCGTTCGTCCGCGATCTCAAGCTGAGCGGCAGGAGCGGCCTCGATCACAAGTTCGACATCATGCTGTCGGCCGACAAACGCCACCCGAAGCGGGTGTTGAAGGCGATCAACACGCCTCGCCGGGACACCGCGATGACGTACGCCTTCTCCGTGGACGACGTCCAACACGTCGCGGCCGCGACCCCCTCGGCGCCTTCGCCGTCGTCAACGACACGCAGCACGAGCCGAACCCTGAGCACCTCGACGCCTCGAGCCTACACCGGACCACCCGACGCGGTGCACAACTATGGCGTTTGAGCGTTCAGAGCGATCCACCTGCACGATACTTCGCTCTGCGGTTCTCGAACGCGACTCTTGTTCCTTCGAGCACGTTCAAGAGGTGCAAGTTCGTGGGTGAGTGCTCAATACTTCCGGGCTCGTACCGCACGCGATTGCCTGCAGCCTTGTCAATTCGAGCGTAAATGACTTGTTCGGAATCGCACACAACGGCAAGATTCGGATTATGAGTGACCACAAACAGCTGCCGCCGCTTCTTTGCGTGCCGAATGCAGGGCACGAGGTACCGCTTGACGGAGTTGTTGTCGAGGTTCTCTTCCGGCTGGTCGATGATCAGCGGCATGCGATCGTCGTCAACGGCGAGGTAGAAGACGAGAAGCATCAGTCCGCGCTCACCGGGCGAGAGTTCCTGGAGAGTTCGGGTACCCAGCCGGAGCTCGTACCGCGGTTCGAGATAGTCGAGGCTGTACAAGAAGTCGTAAACGTCTTTAGGTGCCTTTTCTTTCCGAATCTGCTGAGGCAGTGGAATCGCGGGCCGGGTGGAGTCGCGAAGATCCACGGCCAGAGCCTCCTCGATTTGGTCGAGGAATGATCGAACTCCTTCTAGTTCTTCGAAACTGGCCGCGTTCATGACATCGCGCAGCCGTCGCCGTCCGTCTTGAGTCCCGTAGAACGAGCCCGTCCGGTTTTGTGCCACCAATGTGAAGAAGTCTTCAGCGATGTCACGGCAGGTCACAGACACGAGGAACCGGATATCGAACTCAGAATCGAGGAGACGGTGAGTCTCTATTGCCTGTTGCGCCGGCTGGTAATACTTTCGGTAGACCTCTGCCTCTCCTCTGATTTCAGCGAAGATCAGTTCAACCAACTCGCGCCGCTTCAGCCTCAACTCCGCCAGCTCAGCTGGTAGCTGTTCATCGAGAAGTCTTAGCTGCTCCCTAAGCCAGAGCAGGCTGTCCTGCTGTTCGGTCGAGCCAAGAAGGTCGTCGCAGCTCGCCTTCCAAGCGGCGTGCGAGCGGACGTACTCTTGATACTGCTGACTCGGGAGATCCAGTTCTGTGCGACGCCCTGCTGCCGTCTGCTCCAGTACCCGGATTTGCGTGGGGAGTGAATCTGGCGCGAACGGGTCGGTGGCGGTCCGCAGCCGTTCCGCCTCGACTTCCTTGCTCTGCAGCACCTGAGCGACAGAAGAGAGGTCGACGATCAGGATGAGAACAGCACCGATATTCAGACCGAGCCTTTCAGCGACGGGCTGCAGTTCAGCCACCATCGTTGAGAACTGCGTGTGAAATCCGGTTATCCGCTGATGCAGTTTCCGCGCGTCGGCCGCCGCTTGCTGAACGTCCGTCAGCAAAGCCGTAGCGTTCTTCAGGTCTTGCTGAAGGCTGCGTTGCGCTACGTTGAGTTGTTCAAGTTCGACCGTGATAGCTGTCGTGGCAGCGCGCGTGGCGTCATCCTCCCCCGGTGGAGCCACCTGTGACGGCTCTGCGCTTTCCAGCGTTTCGAGCTCTTTCGATCGGCTAGCGAGGCGCTGCTCAAGTCTGCGTCTTGTGTCTACGCTCAAACGTTCTTCGATAGCGGCGATCCGCAGATTCAACTCGCGCAGCCGCACCTTGATCGCCGACCGCTGACGTTTCGACTCAACCGTCTGGTCGTCAAGCAAGTCCGCGAGTGTCGAGCGGCCGAGTCGGTCGGCGAGAGGGACGTGGGAAAAGATCACCCGGTCAAGTTCGCGCTGAAAGTCGCTGAGATTTGCTGAATCCCGTTCGTTGCAGATACGCTCCAAGTAGCCCTGTGGCAGATACCGCACGCGCTCGACGTCACCCGCAGACACGAACGTGGCCAAGCTTCGTATGGGTGACGACTCGCCATTCGACCAGGCCACACTCGCTTCAAACTCCGCCGAACGGTCGACCTTGCCACTTGCGTCTTTGGCGCGAAAGCGTTTTGACTTCAAGAATCCGTATTCGTCCTCGGCGAGCTGGCAACCACCCAGCAGGGCGAGCGTATCCGCGAGTGCACTCTTCCCGGACCCCTTGTTCCCGATGATCGCCACCATCTCAGGATTGAAGGCGATATCCGTTTCATCGAACCACTTCTCGGACAAAGGAGACGAGGCTTTCTTGTTGATGGTGATGTTCTTGATAAAGAAGCGCTTTTGGTGACTGATGTCGTCGATCAGCGGCGGCACAGGTCCGATGAAGGTCCGTGCCTCGGGCTCGTTGATAACCTGCCTCAGACCAGCGAAGTTGGGATCTGCTTTGATCCAGCAGCACCTCTGCTGCTCTGGCTCGAACAGGCGATCCAGCGAGTGAGCATCCGAGCCCCACAGGCACGGCTTGCATGCGCCAAAGAGGTCAGCGAACTCAGGAGACAGCGCCCACTCGCGAGTGTTCGGGTTCCCACTGAAGATCGCGTCCGACCTCTGGACCAGTACGCCTCGGAGGTGCCCTGCCTGCGACAGCCACTGCAACCCGCTCGTGAGATGTTCAGCGAGAATGATGGCGTATCGGTTCCTCAGAAGCCCGTTCTCGGTGAGAAGTCTCGATATTTCGTCACCATCGACCGCCGCCGCGTTGCAGCCTTCGAACAGATCGGTCCCGCCGAGCTCGGGAAACTGCTGCTTTCGCCGTCGGCCCAGTTCTTCGAGATTCTGCTGGGTGAGCGGTCGGCTGTCATCGATGCCCTGCTGCACACCCTCGAATGTGAAGTGAAGCTGCGAGAGGAAATTGTCGTGGATCTGCTGCGCGGTGACGTCCTCGGCAAACAGCACATGCAGATTCAGCTTCTTGCCACCGCCTTTTTCGATCACCACATTGAGCCGGAACTCGATGTTCGGCAGGAGAGTTATTTCGCGAATCCTCGCGAGGTATTCGGTGTCGAGAGCAATCTCGTCAGCGAACAACCGCTCGAGAACGGCAGGTTGGCTGAGATAGTCGGAATGCAGACGCCGAAACCCTTCGGTCGAGTAGTAATCGGTTATTCCGATGACAGCAATGCGTTTTGAAACAGCCGCCGAGAACAACCCGTGAACATACTTGTCCCAGTCGTGACCGTATTGATTGTTGAGAACGGAGGCAGGTGTGTGTACCTGGAGATCCCATCGGCGCCACAGTGAGCCGCGCGGATCGTTCATGAGAAATCCTTTCAGTCGGCCGCTTACGGTCGGTGTTCATTCGGAGGATTCTTGGGACTACAGTGGGAGTAGCCTGCTTCCAGTATGGCAGAGCGCCTTGACTGTGCCTCTGGTATACGAAGCATAGGTCTCGTGTCGGATCTGAGTGCTGGTACTTCCCCGAAGGTTCAACGAAACCGACGCCCTGCCTCCGGTCGATTGACATTTTCGGACGTCCATTGATCGCTACAGCAGCGCGCTCTCCAGCCGCTCTTTTCTCTTCTGCCAATCGGGCATCACCCCTACCAGCAGCCGGAAGAAGCGGCCGTTGTGGTCGCGGTGGACGGCGTGACACAGCTCGTGGGTAATGACGTATTCGATGCAGGTACGCGGCGCCTGGACGAGCCGGATGTTCAGCGTCATGTTGCCGGCGCGAGAGAGACTGCCCCAGCGCGTCTGCATCGTCCGGATGATCAGGCGGGGTGATCTGACGCGTCGGAATCGCGGCAAGGTCATCTCAATCACGTCCGCGAATATCTCCCGGGCGCGTGCGCGGTACCACTTGTCAATCTCGGCCTGCACGCGTCGGGGCGTGGGCGCACCGCTGATGCGGACCAGCATTGCTCCTCGGCTCAGCCGCACTCCCGCCTCGTCCCCGCTCACGACCTTCAGCCGGTACTGGCGGCCGAGGTAGAGGTGCGATTCGCCTGCGAGGTACTGCCGCTGCGGCGTCCGCGGCTGGTAGCGCGCGAAGTCGGCGAGCTGGCGACTGATCCACGATGCACGGCGTCGCACCCGCTCGGTGATCAGGCCGGGCGGTGACGTGAGCGGCGCGCGGACGACAACGCTTCCGTCCGGATGGACCTCGATCCCGAGTGTCTTCCGCGTTGCGGTGCGGCGCACAAAGTACCGGATGGTCTCGTCGCCGTATCTGAAGCTCGCGACGGCTGGCGTCATGGGGCCATCCGATGTCTCGCCAGCGTCATCGTCTTGGCGATGATCGAGTCCATCTCTTCCGTCGTAAGCGGGATCTGCTTCTTTCCCTTCACTTCGTCGTAAAGGTAGTCATCGATCTCGTTCATCGTCTGGCGCTGCGCGTCGAGATCATCCCAGTAGCCGACCTTCCGATTGCGACGGAAGATCTCCCAGACCTCGATCGCTGCCGTCGCCGCTGCGGATTGAGCCTCCGCAGGATCGCTGACGTGGTCCGCCACGAACGGCCACAGTAGGCCGAAGACGGCGGCCGCATCGGCGTCGTCTGCCAGGTTCGAAGGGAGATCGTCATCGCGACGCGTGACGACGGCGCCCCGAATGTCGGTGACCTTCTTCAGGTACTCCAGATCGGAAATTCGCTTCGATCGGTAGTCGTCGATCGCCTGCTGGATGAGGCGCGAGAACTTCTCGTAGAACGCCGGGTCCTCCTCCAGCCGCTCGGTGATGGCTCGCTTGGTCGCGTGAGCGATCGTGTCGGCCTTCGCGCCGAGCCTCTTCGATCCCTCGCCGTCGGCGGCGTGGTCTTCGACGACCTTCTGAAATGCGGCCTCGTCGAAGATGTTCACCGGCTCGTTGAGCTGAACCACCTCGGACGCCGAGATGTGCGTATCGAGCAGCTTCTGGATGCGCGGCTCGTAGTCGCGATAGTCGATCGACTCGGCATACCGCAGCTTGACCGCGGCCCGGAGGTTCGTGAACCGCTTCAGATCGTTCCGGTACGCGCGGAGCTTCTGTTCGGTCGTTCCCGCGATGAAGCGCTCGCTCGAGAGGGCGATCGCCAGCGTCTTCCCGTATGCCGTGAGCCGTTCGTAGAAAGTCGCCCGTAGCTTCTCGTCGGCCAGCAGCTGTTCGAACTCCTCTTCGTCCGAGCGGTGCTTGACGCTCTTGAACACGTCCCACAGTTCGGCGTGCCGCTGAGGGAGGGCTTTGGTTTCCTCGTCGATCGAAGTGAGTGCGCCGGTCAGATCGGCCGCATCGAACCCCTCGAGCGCGCTGTAGGTCGTCAGCGCCTCGTCGAGCTCACCCAGCACGCCGGCGTAGTCGATGATGTAGCCGAATTCCTTGACCCTGCTCCCCGACTCGTCCTCGTACAGCCGGTTGACGCGCGCGACCGCCTGCAGCAGCGTGTGCTCTTCGAGACGACGGGTGAGGTAGAGCACCGTGTTCCGAGGGGCATCGAAGCCGGTCAACAGCTTGGTGACGACGATCAGGATCTCCGGCTCATCGCCGAACTTGAAGCTGTTGACGATCTGCTTGTTGTACGCCTCCTCGGAGCCGTAGCGCTTCATCATCCGCTGCCAGAACGAGACGACGACGTCCTCCGGCTCCTCGGCATCGACCTCGTCGAACCCTTCGCGCTCGTCGGGCGGCGAGATGATCACCTCGCTGGTGACGGTTCCCAGTTCGTCGAGGAAGGCCTTGTAGCGGAGAGCTGCCACCTTGCTCGGTGCGACCAGCTGCGCCTTGAACCCGGTGCCCTGCCAGTTCTGCCGGTAGTGCTCGCTGATGTCGAAGGCGCGCATGTAGATTACCTGATCGGCCTTATTGAGCATCTCCGCGCGTGCGTATTTCTTCTTGAGGTCTGCCTTCTGCTTCGCGCTCAGCCCCTGCGTGTGCCGCTCGAACCAGATGTCGATCGCCGACTGGTTCTGTTCGAGCTCCACCATGCGCCCCTCGTACAGCAGCGGCACGATGGCGCCGTCCGCGACGGCCTCGTTGATCGCATAGGTGTGAATGACACCGCCGAACTTCGCGACGTCACTCTTCTTCCGAGTCAGGAGAGGCGTGCCGGTGAACCCGATGTAGCAGGCGTTCGGAAACATCTGGCGCATCCGCGCGGCGTACATTCCGAGCTGCGTGCGCTGGGTCTCGTCGACGAGCACGAAGATGTTGGGCGAGTCGTCGCGAAAGCGCTTGAGGTTCAGCGCCTTGTCGAACTTATTCACCAGCGAGGTGACGATGTGAGCCTTGCCGTCGGAGAGGAGCTCCACGAGATGACGCCCGCTCTCGGCGCGATCGGGTGAGAGACCGCAGGCCGCGAACGTGTTGCCGAGCTGGATGTCGAGATCGACGCGGTCCGTCACCAACAGGATGCGAGGGTTCCGGATGGACGTCTCGAGCGCGAGCGCGCGCGCCAGCATGACCATCGTCAGCGATTTGCCGGACCCCTGCGTGTGCCAGATGATCCCGCCGCGGCGCCGCCCGCTGTCGTCGAGCGTGCTGACGCGCTTCAGGACCTCGCGGATCGCGAAGACCTGCTGATAACGCGCAATCTTGCGGACGCCGCCATCGAAGACGGTGTAGGCCCAGACCATCTCGAGCAGGCGCGCGGGCCGGCAGAGCGCGTAGAGGACCCGGTCCTGTTCGGTCACCTGGCGCTGGAGCGCGGCGCCGTCCCGAATCTGCATCGGCTCGAGGGCCATTTCAAAGAACGAGGCCTTGACCGCCTCAGGCAGCGGCTCGTCGAGCAGCGGTGCCACCTCGGCAGCGGGAATGGCCTCCTTCCACTTCGACCAGAACTTCGCGGCGGTGCCGGTGGTCGCGTAGCGGGCCTCGTTCTTGTTGATCCCGAGCACCATCTGCACGTAGGGGAAGAGGCGCGGGATGTACTCGTCGCGCTGGTTCCGGATCATCTGCGAGACTGCCTGGCTCACGTCGACGTTGGGCGACTTGCACTCGATGACCACGAAGGGGATGCCGTTGACGAACAGCACGATGTCGGGACGGCAGCTCTCGGAGCTGCGGGTTCGCTCAACCGGAAACTCCGCGGTGACGTGGTAGACGTTGTTCTCCGGATTGCGCCAGTCGACGTAGTTGAGCGTAAAGCTCTTGAGGTCCCCTTCGATCGACTGCTCCAGCGCGACGCCGAGCGTCAGCAGGTCGTAGACCGCCTCGTTCGTCTTGAGCAGGCCGTCGTACTTGACGTTCTTCAGCCGCTGGATCGCGCTCTGGAGGTTCTCCTCGCTGAAGAGGAACGACCCGCCTTTGTGCTGGATGCGGTTCATCTTCTTCAGCTGCTCGCGGAGAATCTCCTCGAGCAGGACGTTCGAGAGGCGTCCCCCTCGCGCCGCCTGCGCCTCGGCCGGAGCGAGGTAGCGGTAGCCGAGATTGACCAGCACCTGGAGAGCCGGAATCTGGGAGAGGTACTTCTCGTCGAAGTGGAAGGAGTCCATCAGACCGCTTCCTCTTGCCGCAGCGGGAGTCGCCACTCGCCGGTGAGGAGCTTCTGCATCAAGCCCCGCTTCTGCATCTTCACGGCGACCAGCTGCTCACGGAGCAATCTAAGCTCCTCGTGCGCGGCGTCCAGCACGCGTACGACCCGAAGCTGAACGTCGGGTGGTGGCACGGGCATCGACATGGAGAAGAAGTCTTCTGCCGTGACGTTCAAGAGGCCGTGGTTGCGTGCACCTTCCTGGGCAACTTGATAGATCTGATGGTTGAAACCGCCCGATTCACAGAAATACGCGAAGTAGTTGCTCAGTGGTGCTTCGCCTTCAATCAGCGCGAAGCACAGATACAGCGTCGATACGACACCCTCGTCGTGAGTGTCGAGACGCTTAATTGCACCAAGGGGATAACCTGCCGAATAGCTGCGGTTGTAGGCAAATTCGCCGCGCTTCAATAGGGTGTAGTGGTCCGTCTTCTCGGCAGCAATTCGCTTGTCGAAGTACCGCGACTGGCTAACGAGACCATCAGCACCCGAGATTGTGAGCGGATGGCCGCCGCCGTGTGTGTTTTTGCGTGTTACCGGGCTGCTGAAGGCTGCCAGTTGACGACGCGGATAAGCGTGCTCCCTGAAAAGTCGCCGCATCAGCTCCTTGACCGAGAGCCATTTGGCCGCGATGAGTTGCTCAGTGCCCTCTATCGCCGCGTCCCACTCCAGCAGCACAGTAGCAATTGCTTCTTGCTCTTCGACAACCGGTACGACGATGGGGATTAGTTCGACGATCTCCCGACTGATCTTCTTCATGCTGCCGCTGGTTCCGGTAGCGTGCTGCCGGATAAACAAAATGACGGCGTCGCTTCTGAGGTAGGTCTCCAGGTAATGTGGATCGACCTTCTGAATGTCGGGACGAAAGCGCATCATCAAGTCCGGATACGAGCAGTTCTCAAGGCCTCCCCTGAAGACACCTACATGTCCGACTCTGTTGACGGTATTCGACCGGCTGATGAGGAAATCACCGGGGCGGAGCATGAACTTATCGACGAGGGGATCACCTTCGGGCGCGGGTTTGGCTGCGGACAGGTCGAGCCCACGACCGTTCAGCGCTGACAGGCCGAGGACCCATTTCCCGGTCGGCAGCTCTGGGCACACTGGCGAGTAGCCGTTTCGAGGAGTTTCGTCCAAGAGGTCGCGGAGCGGCACGACGTTCGGCTTCTTGCGATTCATCGGTTCCGCCGCCGTCCTTTGGTCACCAATTGCCGCTCTGTGTGCTCCAGTTCCGCAACGTCCTCGGCATCGGCAGCCCGCTGTGCCGCCTCCCGCCGCTCTGCATCGAACATCTCGTACCGCTCGAGTGCCAGCTTCTCCGCAACCTCCGCACGGAGTTTTCCCGCGTGGGTCAGCACCTCGCGCTCGTTGAACTGCAGGAAGGCGTCGAGCTTCTCTTCCCATTCGCTCATCGTCATCGTGCGGCGGCGGCGGGCTTGGTCTTCCGCGTAGTCGAGGTACATGACGACGATCCGGTCGAGCTCCTCGATCTCCTCCTGGTTCAGGTAGTTCTTGGCGACGGTGACGTCCTGCTTGCGCACCCGGCCGCCCTGCCAGGTGGTCAGCCCCATGTTCGGCAGCTCGGGGTTCGCGCGGCCGGCGACGAGCTCCGGCGCGGTATGGCCGGTGACGGCCCAGAGCATCTTGTTCTGCACCTTCTTGAAGAAGAGCTGCGCAGCCTGGCTCTGCTTGTCGTAGTCCGAGGCGGTGGCGTAGATGTCGCGGATTTTCTGGTAGAAGCGCTTCTCGGAGGCGCGGATCTCGCGGATGCGCGCGAGCAGCTCGTCGAAGTAGTCCCAGCCGCCCGGCTCCTTCAGCCGCGCATCGTCGAGCACGAATCCTTTGACCAGGTATTCGCGGAGATGGGTGGTAGCCCACTGCCGGAATTGCGTTCCCCGCGGCGAGCGGACCCGGTAGCCGATCGCTAGGATCATGTCGAGGCTGTAGTGCTTGAGACTCCGGCTGACTTGCCGCTCCCCTTCCTGGCGAACTTGTAAGAGATCCTTACAAGTTGCCTCCGTCGTCAGCTCCCCCTCTTCATAGATGCTCTTCGTGTGGAGGGTGATGTTCTGAGGCGTCGTTCCGAAGAGGTTGGCGATCTCAGCCTGCGTGAGCCAGACGGTGCCGAGCTCCGCGCGGAGGTGAACCGCGACCTTTCCGTCCTCGGTCCGGTAGAGGATCAGCTCGCCGTCGCTCACAGGCCGAGCTCCTTGAGGTACCCCTTCATCCGGACCCGCACCTCGGCGAGCTCCGCCTCCAGCCGCTCGATGTCGCGCTCCACGGCAGCAACGTCGATCTCTTCCTCTTCCTCGAACGTGTCGACGTAGCGGGGAATGTTGAGGTTGAAGTCGTTCTCCGCGATCTCCTCGGCCGAGGCGAGGTGGGAGTACTTCTCGACCACCGCCCTGGTCTGGAAGGTCGCGACGATGCGGTCGCTGTGTTTGTTCAGGAGCGCGTTCTGGTTCTTGCCCGACTGGAACTCGCGGCTGGCGTCGATGAACAGCACGTCCTTGACATCCTCACGCGCTCCCCCCTTTTCGCGGGAGCGATCGAACACGAGGACGGCGACCGGGATCGAAGTTGTGGGGAACAGGTTCGCGGGCAGCCCGATGACGGCATCAAGCAGGTTCTCCTCGATCAGCGCGCGACGGATGCGTCCCTCGGCACCGCCGCGGAAGAGAACCCCGTGCGGCACGACGACGGCGACACGTCCTTCCTGCGGCAGCGCCGTCTCGATCATGTGCGTGATGAAGGCGTAGTCGCCCTTCGACTTTGGTGGCAGGCCGCGCCAGAAGCGGCTGTAGCGATCCGCTTGGATCTCATCGCCGCCCCACTTGTCGAGGCTGAACGGCGGATTGGCGACGACGACGTTGAAGCGCATCAGGCGGTCGGCTTCGACGAGCGCCGGGCTGTTGATGGTGTCGCCCCACTCGATGCGCGCCGAGTCCTTGCCGTGAAGGAACATGTTCATCCGCGCGAGCGCCCAGGTGCTGCCGTTCACTTCCTGCCCAAAGAGCTGGAAGTCCCGGCTCTCTTGATCCTCCACGACCGTCGCGGCCTCGATCAGCAGCCCGCCCGATCCACAGGTCGGATCGCAGATGCGGTCGCCCGCCTTCGGTGCCGCGAGGCGCGCCAGTAACCGCGAGACCTGTTTAGGTGTGTAGAACTCGCCCGCCTTCTTGCCGGCATCGGAAGCGAATCGCTCGATGAGGTAGATGTAGGTATCGCCGATGACGTCTTCCGAGACTCTCGAAGGACGGAGGTCGAGCTTCACGAAGTCGTTCAGCAGGTTCTCGAGCCGGCGGTTGCGGTCCTTCGTCTTGCCGAGGTTCGCCTCGGAGTTGAAGTCAATGTTGCGGAAGACGCCTTCGAGCTTCCCCTTGTTCGCCTCCTCGATCTTGTAGAGGACGATGTTGATCAGCTCTCCAAGGTTCGGCGCCTTACGACGCTCGTAGAGCGAATGAAAGTCTGCGAGAAAGCGCTCGGTGACGACCCTGGTCTTCTCGCCGGTCTTCTCATCCTTCTTCTCCTCTGAGAGCTCGACGTAGGGAAGAATGAATCGTTCCCGCTCGAGCTTCCGGCGGATGCGCTCTTCGTTCTTGCCGTACTCCTTCTGATAGGCAGCGTAGTGGTCCGCCCAGAGATCGCTGATGTACTTCACGAACAGCATCACGAGGATGTAGTCCTTGTACTGCGCCGGGTCGATCACTCCGCGAAACGTGTCGCAGGCGGCCCATGCGGTGTTGTTGACGTCCTGCTGCGAGAGCTGAGTGGTCATCGAATCTCTCCCTTTGAGGGGCGGTATGCGTGGCTGAGGAGGATGTGGTTCGTGAGCTGCCTGCGGCGCTTCGAGATCGCGCCGGTCAGCTCCTCTTCGCGACGGGCGAGCTGAGCCACTTCAGCGATCCGTCGCTGGACTTCTTCGGGCGGAACAGGCACCTCGAGAGCGCGCAGACTCTCGGCGCTGATCTGCTGAACGGCGGTGCCGACCGCGACCGAGGCAAGCTGCGCCTGTGCGTGATCGGAGTTGATGAACCAGTGAAGGTACTCGGGCAGGACGCGTGTCGGGCGGATGAGGAGCAGGGGCGCGGCGAGGATCGCAGGAGGAACGTCGCCGACGACCAGCGCCGCTCCGTAACTGCGTCCCCGGGATCGGAAGACGAGGTCGCCCGCGCGGAGAAGTGTGGTCTTGTCAGGCGCTACCGACAACCGGACAGCGGCCGCATACGATGGAGCCGACGACTCGGTGATGTCCTTCATCTGGAGCACCGCGACGTTGCCCTCTGCGTGGCCTTCGAGGCGCGTACGAAAAGCAAACCCCAGGCTGATGTCAGCGACCATCCTGAGTGCTGTAACGCCGTTGCTGCTCAACATGACGCCATGGTAGCCGCGGTTGGCGCGGGTGTCAAGTCGCAGTAACGGTGTTTCTGCGATCTTAGGCGCGGCCGCTCTTGTGGGCGTGGCCGCGAGGGCCGCCGGTCGGCAGCCCTCGCGTTCAGGCGCAGCGGAAGCAGGCGAACCGCGCCGACTCTGCCCCTACCCTCCCACCTTCCCCATCATCACCTCCACCGCCTTCTCCAACTGCTGGTCGCGGCCGGCGGCTTCTAACGCCGGGTCGTTGTCGACTTCGTGGTCGGGCTCGAGGTGGTCGTTCTCGGTCAGCTTGCCTTTCATGTCGATGTAGCCGACCTCGGGGATGCCGAACGTCAGGTTGCGGTTGTAGAGGCGCTCCCACCAGACCGACGTGCAGGTGCCGGGGACCTGCATGCCGACGGTCTCGCCGAGGCCGAGCTGCTTGTATGCGGTCGGGAAGCAGTGGGCGTCGGAGTAGTTGCCTTCGTTCATCACCACGATCGACGGCCTGGTCCAGCGCATCCCCGGCTCGACGCCGATCTGGCGTCCTCGCGGCGTGGCTTTGTAGTAGACCTGCCCCGACAGGAACACCGTCAGCGGCTCGACGAGGTTGCCGCCGCCGTTGAACCGCGTGTCGAGGACGATCGCCTCCTTGTTCACCGCACGACCGAACGTCTCCTCGAACACTTCGCGATACGCCCCGTCGTTCATCCCTCGAATGTGCGCGTAGCCGAGGCGGCCGTTCGAGAGCTTCTCCACCGTCGCGCGGCGCGAGCGCACCCAGCGGTCGTACAGGAGCCGCGACTGCTCGTCCCACGAGATCGGCTTGACGCTCTCCTCCCACCGCGCGTTCGTCGCGGGGTCGAGCAGCGAGAGCCGCGTCGGCACGCCGGCCTTCCGGTTCAGCAGCGGATACCAGTTCGCGCCGGCGGCGATCGTCTCGCCGTCGATCGCGGTGATGACGGCTCCGTTGCGGACCTTCGTCCCCGCCTTCTGCAGCGGCGACTTGTAGACGATCTCGAGGATGCGCACACCGTCGCCGGTCCACGACGTATCGGGGAAGAAGCCGAGGGCCGCGGTGGCGTCGCCGCCGTCACGCTTCGGACGGTACCGGCCACCGGTGTGCGAGGCGTTGAGCTCGCCCTGCATCTCGGAGATGAGCTCGGCGAAATCGCGCTCGTTGTCGATGTGCGGGAGGAACTTCGCGTAGGCCGCCCTCATCGCCGGCCAGTCGACGCCGTGCATCGACTCGACGTAGAACTTCTTCTGGGTCTGGCGCCAGGCGTGCTCGAAGAGCGCCTCGCGCTCGGCCGCCGGACGGAGCTCGAGCTTCGCCGCGACCTTGACCGGCTTCGTCTTGCCGGACTCGAGGTCGACCTTGATCACGTGGTCGCCCGCGAGGACGATCGCGTTCTTCCCTTCCGCATCCAGACGCATCGCCGCGGACTCCTCCGCGTCGAGCTTCGCCAGCAGCTCGATCTTCTTCTTGCGCGGCTCGTACTTCCAGAGGTCGTAGGTCTTCTCGAACTTCGCGAGGTAGACGAGCATCTCGCCGTCGGGCGTGACGTCCGCGCCGGCGAGATCGGCCGAGTGCGTCGACAGACGGACGATGCGGTCCTCGATCCCGTCGAGCTCGAGCGCGACCGGCGGCGGCAGCTTGACCTTGACCTTCTCCGCGGCCTTCGCCTCCTTCTCTTTCTCGGTCTCGTTCTTGTTCTTGTCGGCGTCCTTGTCCTTCTCCTTCGCCTTCTCCTCTTCCTTCTCCTTGTCGGACAGCTGCGCGTACAAGGCTTCGTCGAGCTTGTAGCGGTCCCACGCCTTCTGCGTCAGGAACGCCGCGAAGACGTCCTGCTCGCGCGCCCAGCCGGCCTGCTGGCGCGCGCCGTGACGGTCGCTGAACCAGAGCAGGACCTCCCCCTTGCGCGCCCAGTGCGGACGCTCGTCCTCGTAGCCGCTGCGCGAGATGTTCTTCACCGTGCCGCTGCCATCCGCGTTGACGATGCCGACCTCGCTCGACCAGCGGCCGGCGCTGAGGAACTGCACCGCGATGGTGCGGCCGTCGGGCGACCACTCGTACCACTGGTCGCCGTCCGCGTAGGAGTAGTTCAGGTCGCCCGGAAGGACGACGCGCGTCTTGCCGCTGCCGAGGTTGAGGACCTTGAGCGTCGTCCGCTCCTCGAGGTACGCGATCTCCTTCCCGTCCGGCGAGTAATGCGGCTGGAACTCCTCGGCCGCGGTCGCGATGACGGCGCTCTCCTTCAGCGCGGTCGCGTTGAAGAACGCCGGCTCGGCGGAATCGGTGCGCTCGGTCCTGTAGACGTTCCAGCTGCCGTCGCGTTCGCCCGCGTAGAGGATGCTCTTGCCGTCGGGCGAGAAGCTGACCGAGCGCTCCTGGCCGGGAGTGTTCGTGATGCGGCGGGTGGCGCCGTATTCGATCGAGGCGACGAAGACCTCGCCGCGGGCGGCGAAGGCGATCTCCTTGCCGTTCGGCGAGACGTCGAACTCGCTGATCTCGGAGGAGACGTCGACCGGAAGAAGCGCGAGCTCACGGCGGTCGGCCGCGGTGGTCACGTCGAGCTTGCGGCTCTCGGCCGCGCCCGCGGGACGGACGTAAATCTCGCCGTCGTACGTGTACCCGAGGTCGCCGTTCGACGCGATGCTGAGAAAGCGGACCGGATGCGTCTTGTGGCTCGTGATCTGGACGGGCTTCGTAGGGTCGGCGAGATCGAGCTTCCAGACGTTGAAGCTGCCGCTCTTCTCCGAGAGGTAGTAGAGCGACTTTTGGTCGGGCGACCAGACCGGCTGGCGATCGTCGGCGCCGAACGCGGTGAGCCGCTGATGCTTGTTGGCCGCACGGTCCCAGATCCAGACGTCGCGCGCGAACGACGAGTCGTCGTGCTTGCGCCACTCCATCTCGTACCCCTTCTGGTCGGAGTACGCGAGACGGTTGCCGCTCTTGTCCCAGACGGCATAGATCGCAGGCGTGGTGAGGATCTGCGTCGGCAGGCTCCCCTTCAGGTCGACGCGATAGAGCTCCGGCTGTGCACCGGTCGGAAACTGCACGTTCGTGACGCTGTCGAGCGTCGCGGAGCTGAAGAGGACCGCGGTGCCGTCGGGGGTGAAGCTCGTCGGCGTGTCGTCCGCGGAATGGAACGTCAGCCGCGTCGCCGCGCCGCCGGACGACGGCATGACGAAGACGTCGAAGTTGCCGTAGCGGTCGGACGCGAACGCGAGCTGCTTTCCGTCCGGCGACCAGATCGGCGTCGTGTCGTACGCCTGGCTCACGGTGATCGGCGTCGCCGCGCCTCCGGTCGACGGCACGGTCCAGAGGTCGCCGTGATGGCTGAAGGCGACGGTCTTCCCGTCGGGCGAGATCGACGCGGCACGGAGCCAGAGGGCGCGCTGGGGGTTCTCGGCAAGCGCTGAAACGGAGATCGCGAGGGCGATCACGAGCGCGCCGGCTGCGCGCAGGCTCTTCATCGTCATGAGGACTGCTCCTGTCTGGCAGGCGCCGCGTGTGACGGACCGATGTCTGGCGGGCCTGACCGCGCAATTCTGGTGTGAGCGTTCCGGAATGTACAGGCCGGTTCGAGCGAGCCCTGCGCCCTTGCCGAAGTCGCTCGTCGCACACGGCCGCTTCAGATCGCTCGGGCGGTACCATGGCGGCATGCTGAATCGCCGTGATCTCCTCCGCACGGGCGCCGCCGCGCTCGCCGCCGCCACACTGCCGATCGAGACCTATGCCGCCCCTCGCACGAATGGGAGCTGGGTCGAGCTCGATCGCAATGAGAATCCCTGGGGGCCCTCGCCTGCCGCGCGGAAGGCGATCATGGACGCGGCCGCCCGCGGAGGCCGCTACCTCGACGGCGCGGAGCTCGACGCGTTCCGCGATCAGCTCGCGCTGCGCGAGGGCGTCACGCGCGACTCGATCGTCCTCGGCGCCGGCTCGAGCGAGATCCTCTGGATGGCATCCGAGGAGTTTCTCGGGCGCGGCGACGTCCTCCTCCTCGGTGATCCCACCTTCGAGCTGATGGGACGCTGCGCCGAGCGCAACGGAGCGGAGCTCGCCAGGATCGCCGTCGACCCGGAGCAGAACGACGACCTCGGCGCATTCGAGAAGCGCCTGACCGACAAGGTGAAGCTCACCTATCTCTGCTGGCCGAACAACCCCTGCGGCTCGATGCACCCCGCCGGCGACGTCAGTGAGCTCGTGAAGAAGGCTGCCGAGCGCGCGCCGGTGCTGGTCGACGAAGCGTATCTCGACTACGCCGACCCCGACCTGAAGCGCTCCATGGTCTCGCTGGTGCGCCAGGGGGCGAACGTGATCGTCGCGCGCACCTTCTCCAAGATCCACGGGCTCGCGGGGATGCGGATGGGTTACGGCGTGGCGCTCCCGGAGACGGCAAAGCGGCTCGCCCGCTGGCGCTTCTCCGTTCCGAACTCGCTCGCGCTCTTCGCAGCAGCCGCATCGCTGGGCGATCGCGAGTTCCTGCAGCTCGCGCGCAAGAGGAACGAGGAGGGGCGGCAGATCGCCTGTCGCGCGTTCGACGAAGCGGGCATCAAGTACGTGCCGTCGTCGACGAGCTTCGTCTGGTTCCGCGATCCCGGACTGGACGAGAAGATGAAGGCCGCCCGGATCCTGATCCCGAAGGGCCGCTTCGCAGGCGGATGGAATCGCGTCACGATCGGCACGCTCGAGGAGATGAACCGGTTTGCGGAGGCGCTGAGGTCGTAGCGGACCCTCGGGTACCACGAGGACCCCGGGAACCGAGGAACGCCCTGTCCCCAAGGAGGATCGCCGTGCGACTACTTTTGCTGATGCTCGCTCTCGTCCCTGTGGCGTGCTCTTTCACGCCGGCCGCGCCGGTCTCGGGAGTGGAAGACCTCGAACGGTCGCTCCGCGCAGCCGAGACGGCGTTCGCGCAGACGATGGCTGACCGCGATCTCGCTGCGTTCACGTCGTTCATCGCGGAGGACGCGGTCTTCAGCTCTCCCCGCGCGAGTCATCGTGGCAGAACGGCGATCGTCGCCGCCTGGAGCCGCTACTTCGAAGCAGAGCAGGCTCCGTTCGCCTGGCGGCCCGAAAGGGTCCACGTCCGCGCCCGCGGCAGCCTCGGCGCCACGACCGGCCCCGTGTTCGATCCCGCCGGCAAAGTGGTCGGGCAGTTCGTCTCCACCTGGGAGCGGCAGGCCGACGGGAGATGGCTGGTCGTGCTCGACGTCGGTCCCGACTGCCGCTGCCCGCAGCCCTGATCTCCGCTCCCGCTCCACGCGAAACGCTGCCATCGATAGCCTTCTCCCCTCGCGGCGCGAGGGGAGAAGGTGCCGAGGCGGATGAGGGGTGTCCCGCATACACACGGAGCGCGGCGGGACGCCCATCGTCGAACGCTCAGTTCCCCTTTCGCGGCTCTGCGTTCTTCACGTATTTGTCGAACCAGCGCAGGAACTCGTACGTGAGCTGTTCGTTCGACTCCATCGACGAGTACCAGTGCGGCTCGTGAGGCAGCATGACGAGGCGTGTGGTCCCGCCGTTGCCGCGGATCGCCTGGTAGAGCTGCTCGGACTGCAGAGGCGTCGTCCCCGGATTCGCGTCGTCGGTGCCGTGGATGATGAGCAGCGGCGCGCGCATCTTGTTCGCGTAGAAGTAGGGCGAGACCTTGAGATACGTATCCAGGCCGTTCCACACCGAGCGGCGCTCGTTCTGGAAACCGAACGGCGTGAGGGTCTTGTTGTAGGCACCGCTCGTCGCAACGCCCGCCCGGAACAGGTCTGTATGTGCAACCAGGTTCGCGGTCATCATCGCGCCGTGGCTGTGCCCCGTCACGCCGATGCGGTCGCGGTCGACCACTCCGAGCTCGACCGCCTTGTCGATCGCCGCCATCGCGTTGTCGATGAGCTGCTCGGTGTACGTGTCGTACGCCTTCTGCGGGTCGCCGACGATCGGGAACGCCGCGTTGTCGATGATCGCGTAGCCGGAGAGGAGCAGGAGCTGATAGGGGCGCAGGCTGGTGAAGGTCTGCTCCGATCCGCTGATCTGGCCGGCCGTCTTCGCGCTCGCATAGTCCTGCGGATACGCGTAGAGAACCGCCGGCAGACGCGTCCCTTCCTTGTAGTCGGGCGGAGTGTAGAGAGTGAACGAAAGGTCGACACCGTCCTTCCGCTTGTACGTCACGAGGCGCTTCTTGATGCCGCGCACGGAGGGGGTCGGGTCGGGGATGCGCGTGATGGCGCTCGTCGTCGATGCGAGAGTCGCCTCCCCCGGTGCGGCGTTCTTCACGCCTTTCCCGAGCGTGCGCAGCATCAGGTTGGGCGCCTCGGTGGGACTCTGACGCCAGGTGAGGAGCTTGTCGCCGCTTTCGCTGGCGAATGCGACGAAGGACTCGAGGGCGTCTTTGGCGCTGCGGAAGAGCCGCCGGGACTTCCCGGTGGCGAGGTCGAAGCTGTCGAGGAACGGCCGGTCGCCCGCCGGTGAGGCCCCGCGGCCGCTCAAAAAGATCGTGTCGCCCTTCTGCATCACGCCGTACTGCCCGTTCGGCATCAGGCGATAGACCGGACGGCCCGGATCCGCGTACGACTCGTTGACCGACATGTCCCAGATCAGCCGCGGCTTCGTCTCCGGGTGATCGACGTCGACGAGGAACGTCCGCCTCCACTGCCGGTTCGCGTCGTACTCCTGGAGCAGTCCGTGGCCGCGGCGCTCGCTCCAGTCGATGCCGGAGAAGCGCTGCTCGGTGCGTGCGATCTCGACGGGCGCTGCCGTAAACGGCGCGGCGAGCATCAGGACCTTATCGCGCGCCGGCACCTTCGTCTTCCAGTCGCCGCCGTCGAGCGCCTCGGCCCAGACGAGCGTCGCCGGTTCCGTGGGACGCCACTCGTGACCGCGTGGACCGGTCGGCACGCCACGGATCGGCACGTGATCGGCGATCGGCAGCTGCGCGATCGGCGTGACCTTGCCGGAGCGGCTCCACACCTCGACGTCGTTCGCGAAACGGTTGTACGTCACGGCGTAGGAGTACGGCTTCCGGATCGAGGTCACGAGCAAGTGCTCGCCGTCCGGCGAGATCTCGATGTCGCTCACGACTTCCGGCGCGCCGACGTTCGTCACGGCGCCGCCGTCGACCTGGACGAGCGCGAGCTGGGTCGTGCCGTAGTACTCGAACAGGGCGGCGTCAGCCTGGTTCCGCAGCGTGTCGCGCGCTTCGTACGTGCTGAACTCGCCCCCTTTCGCCGACTCCTCGATCCGCGGTCCCTCGGAACCTTCGGCCGCGGCAGGCGGCGCGCCCACACCATCGGGCACGAGCTTGACGAGGAGGCTCGCGTTGTCCGGCATCCACTGGTGCGAGCTGCCGAGCATCGGGTTGAGCCGCACCGTGCCGACGCGGTGCGTCGTGCCGTCGCGCTTTCCGGCCCAGAGCTCGACCGCCTCGCGGGTGGTGTTGCGGAACGCGAAGCTCGCGCC
>JBAQWH010000533.1:0-12519 GCA_049298815.1 Thermoanaerobaculia bacterium
GGACGGCGACCTCGATCCCCGCAGTCTCGAAGCGCGTCCGGAGAAACCGCACGGCGGCGGTCAGCGGGAGCGCGGTGTCGGCGACGAGGAAGAGGCCGCGACCGCCGTGGATCGTCTCCTCCGCGAAGTGCTCGACGTAGCGCACGAGGCTGCGCGCACACGACGGCGGGAGATCCTCGGGGACGGCCGTTCTCGGCGCCACCTCACGATGGTGGTAGTCGCGGAGGTACATCCACGCGAGGTCTTTGATCTCGCGGTAGGTGCCGAACCGTTCCGCGATCGTCGCCATCGTCGACATCGAGATCGTCCGTCGGCCGGAGCGGTACTGCTGGAGTGTCACTTCGCTGACCTTCAGCTCGCGCGCGAGGTCTCGTAGCGTCCACCCGAGGGGGCGCGTGAGTTGGATGAGTTCCGCGATGAGGCGCGGGGCGCGCGGCATGTCAGCCGGAGGGGAAGGACACCATCATTGTCGCCGCCGTGAGGTTGGGGGGCGAGGCGTCCGGCGCCGTCCGATGCACCCTGCATAGGGTGCGGTCGCATGCACATGCGACGAAGGTCAGGAGGCGCCGATCGCTCCGGCATCGAGCCGGGGAGGGTGATCTACGACACTGTCATGTTGTTGTGCGTTCACTCTCATCGTACGCCTGATTTCACGAGTCGTCACGTGCGAGCGTGGCTCGAAATCGAGCGATCGCCGTTTCTCCGCATCCACAAGCGTCGCAGCCGAATTGCGCTCGTGCCTACGAATCAGACAACAGCTCGTCGTGCTCCGGTCCGGCCGCGGGTAAACGAGCGTGACGTTGCGCGCCCGGTGCGTGTTCACCCACCGTGCGGCGTGCGTCTCCGCTTGTGCTCTTCCGCTCGTCCGGACGCCGGCACGTGATCCGAAGTGGCTCCAGCTTCAGCGCGAGGTGAACGACCTCGTGATCAGCATCGCGGCGGCGCGGCCGCTCTCCTGGGCGTCGACCCGGGACGCCCCCTTCGTATCGAAGGCCGGCATCGTCGACCTCCCGCAGCCGGACTACGTCCTCATCGAAGGCGCCGCCGGCGTGGCGTCGGAGCTCGTCTTCGGCGAGCATGATCGCGGGAACGAAGCCGTCGAGCGCTTCATCGCGCGGAAGATCGTCCCGTACGTCGATCTCGTGCGATTCCCCCTGATCGACGCGATCACGTTATGCGCCGAAAAGCCGTGCATAACTCCGGGAGCGGATTCCCGCGACCCGCCACTCCCGCTCCTCCAGCGACTTCCCCGCCTCCCGCCGCCGCCCCTTTGGGACGTTATGCGCGGGAGCGGGAGGATATGGGAGAGAATGGAACTCGTCTAAAGGTGTAGTAACTACTAGTTGGGCGCTCCATGCTACGTCGACTGCGCGAGAAACTTTTCCATGTCTGCGCGAATAGCATCGTCCGAGGTGGCGCGGGGCACGTGAAAATCCGCAATCACGAGCCGCCGAGCGCGTCCACCGGAGAAAACCACTTCGAATGTTGGTCCCCCTTCCGTACTTGACCGTTCGAGCATTCGCCACGAATCAACGGACGGCGCCAGACTAACGACCTCGCGAAAGAGAGACTCGCAGCGGTTCCGAAAACTAACCTGAGTTTCCATCGGTGACGTCAGAATAGCTTCGCAGGCCTCCCGAGACAATTCTCAGATCCAATAGAATCGAACCCAGCACACATGGAAATCGGAACTATCAAGTGCAATTCTTGCGGGGCTTTCAACAAATTGCCCGCGAGCCTATCGCTGCGGTCGCAGGTCATCTGCGCACGCTGCAAGAGCCCCTTCTTCAGCGGATCGGCGGTGGAGGAATGGCTGAGCCGGTTTCATTTCGGCGAACAGGATGAACTCTTGACCCGACTCCTGCTTGAGCGGACGCCATCCCTGCTCGTGGGTGTCGGTGAGTTGGTTCGGCTATCCGAGCGCTCGAGCGACCTCGAGATTCGGGAGGCGGAACTCGTCGAGCACCAGCGTGCTATCGACGAGGCTCATGCGAACCGAATGGCGAAGGAAGATCGATATCACGACGAACTGAAGAAGGTCGAAGACAAGCTCATTTTCGTTCAGAAGCTTGAACAGCAGTACGGTCCCGTGGAGGCCTGGCCCGACGCGCTTGCGTTCTACGAACGTGCTGAGGACAGGAATGATCCCTCAGAAACTGCAGCACCCGACGATGCTAAAGTCTACGAACTTGACTTGAGCGACGAGCCGGAAGTACCTCCGCCCTGCACTCTCGAGGAAGCATTGTCTGAGTTGCAGGCGCTGGTAGGCCTAGCGCGCCTGAAAAGAGAGGTCGCCGAACTTGTAGAGGTCCTTCGGATTCGCCAACTGCGCTCAAGTGTAGGCCTTCGTTCTTCGGAAACGTCGCTTCACCTCGTCTTCTACGGTAACCCTGGCACAGGTAAGACCACCGTTGCACGGCTGCTCGCAAAGATCTTCCGCGCGTTGGGGTTGTTGCAGAAAGGACATACTGTCGAGACGGATCGGTCCGGGTTGGTCGCGGGGTACATCGGTCAAACGGCGATTAACGTTGCGCGAACGGCGAAGCGCTCGCTGGGCGGTGTCTTGTTCATCGATGAGGCGTACTCGTTGGCGCCGCCCGACGCTGATTCCCGCGATTTCGGGCATGAAGCCATTCAAACACTCCTGAAGGCGATGGAAGATCACCGTGATCGATTAGTCGTGATAGTTGCGGGTTATCCACAGGAAATGCGTCGTTTCATCGAGGCTAATCCTGGTCTTCAGTCGCGCTTCACCCGCTACCTGAACTTCGACGACTATTCCGATGATGAGCTCCAAGAGATTTTTGATCTGTTCTGTGCTCGTTCGGACTATCACGTGACACCACAAGCCAAGAGCCGGCTTCTCTCAATTTTTGCTCAGGCGCGCACAGAGCGAGGTTCTAAGCTTGGTAACGGCCGATTCGTGCGCAACTTCTTTCAGCGTGTCGTCGCTGCACATGCTTCGCGCCTGTCACTGTCAGAACAGCCGCGTCGCGATGCCCTGATGCGAATGACCCTCGCGGACATCAACGAGGCTTGGCAACGGGAATCCGAGGACTACCTGCCCGAGCGCACTTCACTTGCTTGAAGAATTGCCGGTAGACGAGGTCGAGGCGTGCCCAACTCGCGCATGCAGCGGACTTCGGCCCGCCGGCAACTTAGAATGACTCTTCAGGTGCTGCGCGTGCGGGCCGAAGCCGCTGCACCGCAGATCCGTTGGGCGGACGGAACTGGGTTACGACGGCCCAACCAAGGAGATATCGTGCGAACAACGGAGATTGCGATGCGTCGACTGCTGCTCGTGGCGACATGCTCGATTTTCGCCTGCGTCGAGGTGACGGAATTCGCGAACATACGCCCGGCGGTCCTCCAAACGGAACCGCTGGTCTCGAGCTATCTGGATCCCGGGTCGGATCTCGCGAAGTACGAGACGTTCGCGGCTTTCCCCTACTCAGCCATCGGACAAGCAGACGGAATGAACCCGATCATGGAGAAGCAGCTTCTCTTCTTCGTGCGGAGCCAGCTTGAACTTCGAGGCTACAAGTTCGTTTCGCTACAGGACGATCCCGACTTCCTGATCACCACGTCGGTCAAGTCCACCTTCTCTGAAGTTCACATACCTCCACAGCAAGTCTCAGTTCCGGTCTGGAAACCGGGAACGATCATAACGACGCAGCTGGCCTCATCCGGAACGCTTGCCGTAAACTTACCCGGCGAGCCTGGGACGTGGGGAACTTACTCAGGCCAAACGTCCGTTGCCACGTACGTGCCGGGTCACAGGACAACCGAGACCCGCACCGAACCCGGTTACTCTGTGGGACGATGGTACCCATCCGCAGCCGTGTGGGTCTACGATCGGCGCTCGCTTGAGAACGTGTGGCTCGGAATTGGCGTAGGCACATCGGAGAATCAGGACGCTCGCGTATCCGCGCAATTCGTCCTCACCGCGATTCTCGACAAATTCCCGAACTGTTCCACTATTTCGCCAAAATCACCAGGTGTTCTTGGAATCGAGTATGACGTGATTACAACGGACGGGAACATGTACCGTCCTGTAGTTTTCGACGTGTCCGCCGGCTCCACGAGGGCCGCCGGTCTGCATAAGTTCGACGTGATCACGGCTATCGACGGCACACCGGCTACCAACAAGTCATTCGGCGAGATCGCGTCGTTGCTGTCTGGCGAACCAGGCGTCCCCGTAACACTTCAAGTAGCCAGACCCGGTCAGTCGCTCAACATCACGCTCGTCAGAATTGACCGCGCCGCTCTGGGATGGTAGCGGTCGCCGATGAGCAAGACTCGCGTAGACGTTCCCGAGGAGACCCGCCTGGATGTGCTTGCACGGTGCAACAACCGTTGCTGTATCTGCCAAACACCCTTCGTAGTCATCCACCACATCGACGAAACTCCATCGAATAACGACATCAACAATCTTGCGCCGCTGTGTCCGAATTGTCATTCTCAGGCGCATTCTGAAGCCAAGCTGACCGTCAGATTGACAGCCGCGAGGATACAGATGCTGCGGGATAGGTGGTATCAGTACTGCGAGAAGCGACGCGAATCCTCGACCATAAGCCCGAATGCCATTCTCAAGGTCAAGAACTTCGTGCGTTCCGTGCCTCTTGCCCAGCATGGGTGGGCGAAGACATTTTCGGCGATCGATCCTTCGTACCGTGACCTGACCGTCGACGAGATAATCAATAGAGTCTTCGCCACGTCGAACCGAGATGACCTCACTACCTACCTCGAGACCGTGAAATACATGTATCAGGTATCGCCGAGTAGTGACGATGTCCAGCGTCGATTCATCGGCGTTTGCAACGCCTTCGGAATCGACTACGACGAGCTTGGGTAAGAACTGGCAGCATGACGAGCCGCCCAACTCATAGGACTCTTTACCGCATCGGAACCGGCTGAGATGTGCCGACGACCGAGCCCGCGCCGAGGCTGCACTGGTGTTGACGGTTGAAGTCGATGCGATGATGAGTTCAGTTGGACGAAGGCGTGTGCCATCGTGGGGAAAGTATCGATCCGCGACGGGTGGGCGGTGGCCAGTGGCGGCGGAACTGAGACGCGATCGTAGTGTCAAAGGCCACAAGCGTCGCCGACGAACTGCGTTCGTGTCGCCGAATCCGACAACAGTGCGTCGCGCTCCCTTCGTCGGTGTATGAAACGCCCGCCACGTTACGCGGTCGGGGCGTTTTCGGTCACCGTGCGGCGTGCCTCCCCGCCTGCGCTCTTCCGCTCGTCGGGACGCTGGCGAACACCGTGCGTCCTGCACCGTGCAGACGATGGGATCTCGCCGGCGCGGCGCGTCTCGGAGGAAGGTGATGACGACTCTTCAGCCCCTTCCCCTTTCATCGCAATGACCCCCACACGCACACCCGACACAACAGTTCCAGAGTCGAATAATCACAACCACGAGCTCCGCGAAACTCCGCATCCTGACGCCACCGTGCGGGGGGTGACGCCCCAGGGCCCGCGTGAACCCGGGCGTGAGGCCATACGTTCGGTCCTTCCCGCCGTTCCGATGGACCGATGCACCCCGTTTTCGTTCCCGTGGGCCGACGCCGACTCCGTCATCCCCGAACGTGACCGATCCATGCTCGCTGCACTCGTCCTCCTTCGACTCCTCTCCTACGATCAACTGCATCGACTGCTCTTCGCGGAGCGGGACCGGAGCGCGCTTCGGCACCGTCTCGCGGCCCTCGCGAAGGGCGGATGGGTCGCGCGGTGGGACCGAGCCAGGACGGCGACGCGCGCGGAACGGTATGCCCTTCCGACCGCCCAGACGCTCGATGCGGCGATCGCGGCGATCCGCCTTCGTGCCGACGGCACGACCTTCGGTGCGCTTGTTGCGCAAATGCTCCCGAAGGTGCGGCGGCCGCTCGTCCTCGCCGCGGCACGTGATCCGAAGTGGCTCCAGCACCAGCGCGAAGTGAACGACCTCGTGATTAGCATCGCGGCGGTGCGGCCGCTTTCCTGGGTGTCGACCTGGGACGCGCCCTTTGTATCGAAGGCCGGCATCGTCGACCTCCCGCAGCCGGACTACGTCCTCATTGAAGACGCCGGCGGCGGGGCGGCGGAGCTCGTCTTCGGCGAGCATGACCGCGGAAATGAGCCGATCGAACGCTTCATCGCGCGGAAGATCCTGCCGTACACGGACCTCCTGCGATTCCCGGAGGTGCTTCGCGAGTTCTGCGCCGTCGATGCGTTCCGCGTCGACGTCTCGGTGCTCGACGCCCCGCGCCAGCGTCCGATCCGCCGTCTCACGGAGCTCCTCGAAGCGGCGGCCGCTTCGGTGCATCCGGAGCTCTTCCGGTTCACCCTCGCCGGCTGGCTCGCCGCGAATCCGAAGGACCCGACGTGGTTCACGCCGGCGAATCCCCCGCAGTCGGAGTCCGTCGCGTGGGAAGACCATGCGGCGCATTAGTCGAAGCGCGTGCGGTGGCGAGGATGCAACCACTCGTTTCTGCGCATCCACGCGCGGTTCCGGACGATGCACGCTGCATGCGACGGCCGTGTCCACCCTCCCCGGTGCGCGCCGGTCGGTTGACAATGTGGGCGTTCGGTAGCGATACCGCGTCCCTTCACACCACGGGCCTCCGCAGCGCACGCACGTCGCTGTTCCGACAGCGTGCCGCGTGACGGGCGGAGGAGAAAGGCCGGACGACGCTCTCGCCGCGGTCGACGCGGTCCCAAGACCCCACGCACCCGGATCACCTCGCGCGCCCTCGTGCCGCACCGATCCCCCTGGTGCAGAGGCTCCCACAGCATCGCGCCGATCGCCCGAGGGCGTCGTCGACAGGCCCACTTGTTCGCATCACATCCTGGTCACGTTGATCACCTCCCGGTCACGCCCCCGACGCGGTCGGTGCGGTGGACGACTGCGATTGCCTTTCGGTCACCGTGCGGCGCTTGCCAGCCAGACCGATCGCGCGTCGCGGAAACGCCTCTGCGCCGTTCGCACCGGGGGCGCGACGCCTCCGATACGAAAAGGAGGCTCACGATGCATCTCGTTCAAATCGGCAAACGACCGTACGCCGTCATCAACGGAAAGGATTTCGCGATCTACCGATGGTTCGATCCCGGCCGGCACGGTCCACTCATTCTCCAGGTCGCGGGCCGCACGCAACTCACCCGCGAAGACCTTCCGACGGACGACTGGATCGTCGTCCAGACGCGCACGGGGTCGACGCGCGTGAGCACCGCCTGGCGAAAGCCATGGTTCGACTACAAGACCGACGCGACGCGCAAACTCGCATTCCTCGGCGCGTCGACCGAAGGGTCGTACTTTCTTCTCCTCCGATACCTCGTACGCCGGTTCGGTCTCATCGCAGATGACGCGACGCTCGCCGGGCGAAGCGCACTCCTCGCCTCCGGCACATCCGTCCCGTACGACTACGTCCTCGACCGCGCGGACGATCGCGGGCTCACGGAGACGCGACTCGCACTCCTCGAGCTCTCACCATCGTTCGACGCGGAAGCTGCATCCTGCCTCGTCGGAGGTGCGGCGTGACAAGCCGCGTCATCCACGATCTCACGATCGACGACGCGGCCTGGATGCGCACAGGCGACGGCGATGACCACCTGACGGCCGTTCTCGTCATGAACGGGACGTACCACCACCTCGACGCGATCCGCGTCATCGAGAACGACGACGGACTGCAGGTGGCCGCATCCGCCGCGTGCGAAGAAATGCTCGACGCGCTCTTCACCCTCGGCGGCGATGGGCCGTTCGACACCGTGACGATCCGCGACGGTACGTACGTCCTCGTCGTCATTCCCTTCCAGTAGCCGTTCTCGCCGGCGCGGTCCTCGCGCCGGTACTCCATTCACTTTCTGTTTTTCATCGCGGCCGTTCGGCCGCGGAAAGGAGTCACGATTGTGACGTCACTCGACGTGTCGTCCGGCGCCGCGTTTGCGGGCCGCGACGCGAACCACGCGTTGTCGTTCCGGCAGTTCAACAAGTCGAAACACGCGCAGTACTTCACGCCCGTCTGGCTCGCGGATCTTCTCTGTTCATCGCTCCAGGCGATCGTCCCGACCGAAGGTCCTGCGAGCATCTCCGTCCTCGATCCGACGTGCGGGAGCGGTCGATTGCTCGCGCCGTGGAAGGTCGCCGGAGCGACCGTCCTCGGGATCGAGCTCGACCAGCTCGCCGCGGATCACGCACGCTTCGCCATCGGGAACCAGAACGTCCGCACCGGCGATCTCCTCGACTACCGCCACCTGATCCAGAACTTCTCCCTCGTCGCCACGAATCCGCCGTACGGCATCTACTGGACGCCGCCGGACACGGGCGAGGTCTGGTCGTGCGAAACGTCGGGCGGGAACATCGAGAGCCAGGGCGCGACGCTCGAGATCGCCGCACGCAGCCTCGCGTACGGCGGCTACCTCGTCGCGATCATTCCATCGTCGACGTTCGACAACGCGAAGGACCGGTTCCTCCGCGATGTCCTCTACACGCAGTTCGATCCGCTCTTCCACGCCACCCTCCCGAACCTCTTCGAACCGGAGTACGGCATCGTGGTCTCCGTCGACCTCGTCATCGCGCGCAAGGCGTACCGCTCCGGCCGGCCGTGGCAGGTCGACCGCACGACGATCGAGGGGGACGAGCAGGAAGGGCGACTCCGGTGGGCGCTCTCCCGCGCACTCCTCGACGCACCGAACCTCCCTGTCGCGACACCCACCCCCGTCCCCGTGCTCTCTCGCCTCCTCGCAATCACCCCATCCGCCGCCGTCCGCATCACGCCAAAGGGCCTCAAGGCCGCGGCGGACGTCGACGGACTCCTCCAGTTTCTCGACGAGACGGTGACCGCGTTCGATCCCGTCCGCGGCATCGAGCACGGCATCGTCTCGGCGACGCTCTCACCGGCCTCACTCCTCACGATCGGGCCGCGTGCGGGCATCGAGAGTCTCGCGTGGCTCGGCTTCGACCCGGCCATCCGCGACGAAGACCATCTCCGCATCACCCGCCTCCAGGAGCACTACCGCATCCTCCGGACGCCGCTCTTTTCCCCGGCCGCTCATCAACGTCTCGCGTATCTCGAGGACCGCAGCTACGTCGCGCAGGCGACGGTCCCCATCGATGGTGAGCCATGCTTCACCGCCTCCCGCAGCTACCACATCCGCCCTTCATGGATCCGCAACCGTGAAGTCGCCTCCGTCGAGACGGTCTTCGACGAGCGGGAAGGGAAGGAGGTCGAGCTCATCACCTCCGTCGATCGCGGCTACCTCGCGTTCGAGATCGTCACCGACTCGGGACTCCGCACGTTCCGCGAAGTCGACGCGTCAGAGGTCGAACTCCTCACGACCGCGTTCGAGCTTCCGGAGGTGCCGGATCTCGAGAAGATCGTTCCCGAGCGACTCACGCAACATCGTTCCACCGTCGCGCGCACCGCACCGTTCCTTTTCCCGTTCCAGCAGGAAGATGTAGCCCGTCTCGCCGTGAAACCCTTCGGGTACCTCGGGTACGAGCAGGGAGGCGGGAAGACGGTCACATCGGCCGCGTGGGCGCGTGTGCGCGGCTACAAGCGTGTTCTCGTTGTCTGCCAGTCCTCACTCGTCGAGAACTGGCTCAACGAGCTTCAGCAGTTCGGATTCCCCGCCCACCGTCTCACGACCCACGCGTCCGTCGATCTCCTTCAAGCGGAGAAGCGAAGGAGACTTCTCCCTGCCGAGACGACGTTCTATATCACCTCGTATGAGTTCCTCGCTCTCACGGGCGCACGTGTGTACGACGCGTGGTCCTGTCAGGCGTTCACGAAGGACGGGCAGATCCACCACAGCGTCACCGACAACACGAAGGCGTCGTGCGCGGTCTGCAAACGTGCGTACGACGACGTCGTGAAAGCGTGTCCGAAATGCACCGACGTCGCAGCCTGGACGGGTGGTCACTGCAATGCGTGCGGGTACCAGGCGTGGAGCGCATCGCGTGACGCCCGGCAGTGGCCCGCGTACAAGCGCATAAAGAAGCTCGTCTCCTGCGTCATGACGGACGAATCACAGATCGCGAAGTCTAAGAACACGCTCCGCGGTCGTGCCGTTCGGGCGATGAAGCCCAAAGGCAGGATGCTTCTGACTGGAACGCTGATGAAAGGATACGTACACGACCTTTTTGCCAATGTCGCGTGGCTCCTCGGCTTCGACAATCCCCTCTTCCCGTACGCGTACCGCGGCGGTACACGTCGGTTCCTCCATGAGTTCAGCACCGTCCAGTTCGTGAGTCGCCAGTTCGAAGACTCACTCCATGAGGGAAGAGGGAAGGTGCTCCCGGAGGTGAGCAATCTGAACCGCTTCTGGCGCCTCATGGCGTCGTTCACCATCCGACGGCGAAAGGACGACATCTACGTCCTCCCGCCGAAGGAACGGAACGTCATCCTGCTCAACCTCGACCACGGCCACCGCAGTCTCTACGCGGGCTACGCCGAGTGGGCGCAGAACGCGATCGCGAAGGCGCTCCGCGAGTCCGACGGAAACCCGAACATGGGCATCATCAGTTCGGCGCTCTGGAAACTCCGGTACGCCGCCACGTGTCCGGTCGCGCGCGACTACCTCGATCGCGGCGTCCTCGACGCGTCGACGTGGAACAAGCTCGAGAAGATCCGCGAGCTCGTCCACCGCGCGTCCGAGCGCGGCGAGAAGACGATCGTCTTCTCGGGTCTGCGCACCATGGTCGCCGCGATCGTGCGGCATCTGAAGGCGCACGGTCTCGGCGTTCTCCCCATCACCGCCGAGGTCCCGACAAAGAAGCGCTTCGGACTCATTCAGGAGTTCTCCAAGTCCCCCGACTGCGCGGCGATCGTCGCTTCCCTCAACTGTCTCAACCGCGGCTTCACGATCATCGCGGCGAACCACGTCATCCTCGTCGACCTCGAGTACTCCCCCGAAGCGACGGAGCAGGCAGAGGATCGCGTGCACCGTCCCGGGCAGACGAAGCCCGTCTACATTACCTACCTCCTCTCCCGCGACACGATCGACCAGGTCATGCACGAGATCGTGCTGCAGAAGGCGGATGCCATCCGCCACGCGATCGACGGCAAGGCCCGGTTCGAAGACGTCGCGGAAATCCTGAAGCGCGTCACGGGTGACGTGCAGCTCGAAATCGCGAAGCGCATCCAACTCCTCCCGATCATCGCGCCCGAGATCCCGCTCCACGCTGTCGACGCGCCGCTCATCGTCGTTCCCGTCATCGAAGGCGCCGTCGCGCTCGAAGAGCCGTTCCGGTTTGGCAGTCCCGCGACGCCTGGCACGGTGACGCAACTCTCCCTCTTCGGCCTCTAGGCCGCCCGGTGCGCGGCATCCCGCCGCGCACCGCTTCAACCCCTCCACGACACGAAAGGACCCGTCATGGAACTCCTCCCGGCGGAGCTGCGCTCCGTCATCGCCTCCCGCTACCCGATCGGATCTCAGGAGGGCCGCGGCAATGACGCCGTCGTCCTCGTGAAGTTCTTCTTTCCCGCTGGCCGCTACACGTTTTACGTCACGGAGGGCGAGCCGGTCGGCGACGACTTCCATCTCTTCGGCTACTGCGTCTCGCCCTTCGGTCCCGACTGCGACGAGTGGGGATACGCCGCACTTTCCGAGCTCTCGGGCGTGGTCGTCCGCGGCCTCGCGATGGAACGCGATCTCCACCTGCCATTCGCAACCCGCACCGTCGGCGACCTTCTGCGCGCCGCAGCCTAAACCAATCCAACAGCACCCAACGAAAGGAGACCCACATGGACCTTGTCCTGAAGCTCCGGGAGCTCCGGCGTCTGCGCGGCCTCACCCAACGTGTGGTCGCGCGGCGGTCGGGCATCGGGGAGAAGACGATTTCATCCTTCGAAACCGGCGACCGCATCGACGCGATGACGCTCGTCCAGCTCCAGAAACTCCTCACCGTATACGGCGTCACCGAGTGCGACTTCTTCGGCTCGGCCGTCGAGCGGGAGATCGCGCCGTGGAAACGCCCCGCGAACCCCGTCCTTGAATCGCTCCAGCAGGATCTCTCCGCGCTGCCGCCGGCCCCGCGCGATCTTGCGATCGAGAAGATCCGGCTCATCCTCGACCTCGCGCGCGACTTCACCCTCCGTTCGCGTCCGACCGACGCCGGGCGCTCCGCCGCGTCCTCCCACCATTCCTAGACCGCAAAGGAGAACCCCATGCACCGCGTCACCCGCATCGGGATCGATGCGCACACCTGTCGTCGCCTCTACCGTCTCCAGCGCCGGACCGGAACCCCCGTCCGGAAACTCGTGAACGCGCTCCTCCGGGACTTCCTCGACGCCACGACCGTCCGCCGCACGGTTCGCCCTCCTCGGAGGCCCCGATGACCACCCGCATCCGTGACCTCCCTCTCGACGAGCAGCCGCGCGAGCGCCTCACCCGGCACGGCGTCGAAGCGTTGTCAGACGCAGAGCTTGTGTCTGTCTTTCTCTCCGCGTCGCGCGGACGCAACACGCTCGACATCGCTCGCGCCGTCCTCTCAGATGGCCTGCTCGCGCTCGCACGCCGGGACTGGCGCTCGTACGCACG
>JBAQWH010000534.1:0-1546 GCA_049298815.1 Thermoanaerobaculia bacterium
GGACGGAGACGCTTGCCGCCGCCGAGGACGGCGTAGCGCATCGCCTCGTGAATCACCGCGGGTGGGGTGCCGCCGGACGGGAGGTTCTGGTCGATGGTGCGGTCGACGAGCTCACGCCACGCGGCGAGCTGCTCGCGGAATGTGTCTGCCGTTGCCATCTCAGTCAGGTTCGAGCGCGTCCGGCTCGCCGCCGTCTCCGTCCTCGGAATCGAACGGCTCGGTGACCGGCTCTCCCTTCGCGTCCGCCAGGATCAGCTCGATCTTCTTCTCCACTTCCTCGAGCCGCTGGTGACAGAAGCGCGAGAGGCTGATCCCCTCTTCGAACAGCTTCAGCGACTCGTCGAGCGGGAGCTCTTCGGCCTCCAGACGCTTGACGATCGTCTCGAGCTGTTGAAACGCCTTTTCGAAGTCGTTGGTGCGGGACATTGCCGGCGAGTTATAGCCGATTTTGCACGTTTCACGTGGGCCGCCGGAAGAGTGAAGGGTGAAGAGTGAAAGGGAACCCCGGTTTTTCACTCTTCACTCTTCACTCTTCACTCTTCACTCTTCACTCTTCACTCTTTCCTCTTCTCCGCTTCTCCCGTCATCGGGACGAACCTCACTGCGATGGTCTGCTCTTCGATCACGCCGCCGCTCGTTTTCGTGATCACGGTCATGTCCTGGTAGTTCCGGCCGACCGGGATCACCAGCCGCCCGCCGACAGCGAGCTGTTCGACGAGCTTCGGCGGAACGTGGTCGGGAGCGGCGGTGACGATGATGGCGTCGAACGGCGCGGCCTCCGGCCACCCGCGGTAACCGTCGCCGGCGCGCACGCGAACGTTCGTGTAGCCGAGCGCGCGCAACGTGGCGGTCGAGCGCTGCGCGAGCGGCTCGACGATCTCGATCGAATAGACCTCTTCCGCCAGTTCCGCCAGAACGGCGGCCTGATAGCCGGAGCCGGTTCCGATCTCGAGCACCCGGTCGGTGGCCTCGAGATGGAGTTGCTCGGTCATGTACGCGACGATGTACGGCTGCGAGATCGTCTGCTCGTAGCCGATCGGAACCGGGTGGTCCTCGTACGCGAGCGCCGCGTGGTCGTCCGGGACGAAGCGGTGTCGCGGGATTCGCCTCATCGCCTCGAGGACCCGCTCGTCTTTCACGCCGCGCGCGGCGATCTGCCGGTCGACCATCGCGAGCCGTGCTCGCACCTGCGGATCTCCGGGGGCGGCTTCGTGCGAACAGGCCATGGTCAGCAGGAACGCCAGACTAACCGCTGCTCTCATCGGACTTGACCGGCCAGAGGCTCTCCACGCCGAGCGTTCGCGCGTCGACGGTGCACTCCAGCCTTCCCTTCTTCAGCTGCACCTCGATCGGCTCGCCCGGCGTCACCTGCATCGAGTCGAGGATCGGGCGACGACGACCGCCCTTCGTCCTGGAGAACGCGATCGCATAGCCGCGCGACAGCACGGAGAGCGGCGAGACCGCGCTCAGTGTCGCCGCGACCGCCTGCAGCCGCTCGCGGCGCCGCGCAACCTTCGCCGGATAGCGCGACAGCGGATCGCTGCAC
>JBAQWH010000535.1:0-2979 GCA_049298815.1 Thermoanaerobaculia bacterium
GCGGGAGCCTGCGGAATCACCGGCTGCGGGACCGGGACGTTGCCCGCCATGATCGGCCGGAGGGCGATCTCGCCCTTGCGCGCATAGTCGACCGACTGGCCGAGGATGCGGACCGCTTCCTGTCCGGCATGGAAGCCGGTCGAGTTCTCGGCCTCGACGAAGTCCAGGAGGAACTGCGCCTTGCGCTGGAACTTGCGGGCCTCGTCGAGCTGCGCCTGGGAGGCGCCCGCGGCGGAGGCCGCCTTGATGTCGGCGATCAGCGCCATGAGCGCGTCCATCGCCATGTTGCGCGACTGGAAGGTCCGCTCCTGGATCGTCTCGACGCGTCCCTTCAGCTCCGCCTCGTCCCAGCGATGGCAGCCCTGGCAGGCGCGGTTGATGTTGAGCAGCGGGCTGCGGACGTGGTGGTCGCTGATCTTGAGGCCGCCCTCACGCTTGTACGGCATGTGGCAGTCGGCGCACGCGACGCCCGACCGCGCGTGGATCCCCTGGTTGTACATCTCGAACTCGGGGTGCTGGGCCTTGAGAGCCTTCGCGCCGGTCTCGGCGTGCGTCCAGTCGACGTGGTCGGTCTGCGTGTCGTAGTACTCGAGGATCTGGTCGGCCTTCAGCCCGTTGTGCCACGGGAAGGTGAGCCGCTTCTCCTTCCCCTTGAAGTAGTACTCGACGTGGCACTGGCCGCAGACGTAGGTCCGCATTTCCTGCCGGCTCGCCGAGACGTTGGGGTCGTAGTTCGGGTCCTTCTTGAGGTTCCGCATCCCTTCGATGAACGCCGGCCGCGTGACGCGGAGGTCCATGGTCTTCGGGTCGTGGCAGTCGATGCAGGCGACCGGGTGCTCGACCTGCTTGCGCGCCTCGAAGTACGGGAGGGCGTTGACGGCTTCGAAGCCCTTCCACATGTCGCCGCCGCCGAGCCTCTTGTACGTGGTCACCATCGACGCGTGGCAGTGGAGGCAGGTGCCGGGCTGCTTCGCGACGAACTGACGCTGGGTGAGCGTCTGGTCGAGCAGCATGTAGGCGTGGCCGCGCTCCTCGCGGAAGTCCTTCGAGAAGGCGTATCCGGCCCACATGACTTTGAGGCGGGGATCTTCCTCGAGGCGCGACTGAGCGACGACGGAGCGGGGGTCGGCCTGGGTCGGCGTATGCGGGACCGCTTCACTGCCGCCGTAGCGCGTCCGGACCTGGTCGACGGTCTTCTTGTACAGGTCGTACTGCAGCGGGAAGTTCTTGCCCCAGACGGCCGGGTCGGTCGTGTTCTCGTCGATCTGAACGACGCGGTAGAACGGGTCCCTGGCCTCCGTCTTCCGTTCGAAGATGTTGACCAGCAGCGCCGTGATGCCGACTGCGATCGCGGCGGCGACGATCGCGGTCACCCCGAGCATCAGCGCGAGCTTGCGTCCGCTGGATTTCGTCTCGATGGCCATCTCTACTCCTTCTCAGCCGAGGATTGCGGACTCGGACCGGCTGAGCGGCCCGAGCGGATTGGTCACATGTGTCCGACGTCGGAGTGGCAGCGGATGCAGGCGGTCTTGCCGACTTCCCGATGCGCGGGGGACGAGAGGATCGCCTGCGTGATCTCCGTGTGGCACTTCAGACAGGCACCGTCGGCGATCTTCAGGTTGTGCGGCTTGATCTCGAGGTGGTCCGGGTAGTTGCCGGTCGTGAAGTAGAACGAGTGCCAGAAGCCATTCGACGCCTTCGTCGAGTACTTCCCGACGAGACCCGGCGGGGTGTGGCAATCGTTGCACACCGCGACCGACCGGTGCGGGCCCTTCATCCAGCCGCTGTAGTACGACTCCATCACGTGGCAGTTCGCGCACGCTGCCGGGTCGTTCGTCATGTACGAATACCCCTTCGCGTACACGAAGGTGTAGCTCCCGATCCCGGCGGCAAGGCCGACCAGAACTCCTATGACTAAGACGACCGTCCTGACACGCACTCAGCCCTCCTGCAAGCGGTGCCGAGTCTGCACAACTCGCGCCGGGCTCAACATGAGAATTGTCATGCGGCGAAGGATACATGTGATGTGTGCATGACCTCGACAGCGCCACAGCCGCTCGTGATAATCGCTACCATGAAGTACCTGACCGCACTGCTTCTCCTCGCCTTCGCCGCCACCGCAAGCGCCCACGCCGCGGACCCGATGATCGTCTCGACCGACTGGCTCGCGAAGCAGCTCGACAAGAAGTCCCGCCCAGCGATCGTCCACATCGCCGCGACCCCGGAGAAGTTCGCCGAGGGGCACGTCCCCGGATCGCTGTTCGTGCCGGCGGGAAAGATCCTGCAGAAACGAGCGGGCCTGCCGAACGAAGTCCCGCCGATGCCGGAGCTGCAGGCCTCGCTCGAGGCCCTCGGAATCGGCAACCGGAAGCGGATCGTCATCGTCAGCGATGACCCGCTC
Source organism: Thermoanaerobaculia bacterium (assembly GCA_049298815.1). Lineage (GTDB taxonomy): Bacteria > Acidobacteriota > Thermoanaerobaculia > Gp7-AA8 > Gp7-AA8 > JBAQWH01. The sequence continues at coordinate 2,402 of JBAQWH010000535.1, forward strand.
CTCGCGGGGCGGCTCTTCTTCACGCTCGATCTCGTCGGCCACGCAAAGCGCGCAGCGCTCCTCGACGGCGGCATCGCCGCGTGGAAGCGCGAGAAACGGCGGCTCGCAACCGGACCCGCCCCCGAGCCGAAGCCCGCCCCCTTCGTCCTCCGCCTCAACACCGAGAAGATCGTTTTCCTCTCCGAGATGAAGGCACTCGTTCCGCCGAAGAGCGTCACGCTCGTCGATGCGCGCCCGGTGGCCGAGTTCACCGGCGAGACGCCGGGGGACGACGTGTCGCGCGGCGGCCACATCCCGGGCGCAATCAACATTCCCTGGACGGCAAACCTGAAGGAAGACGGCACGCTCCTCGACGCCGAGGCGCTGCAGAAGCTCTACGAGGACGCCGGCGTGAAGCGCGGCTGGAGGGTCATCGTCTACTGCCGCACCGGGCGCCAGGCCTCGTTCGGCTATTACGTGCTCCGTCTCCTCGGCTACGAAGCCTCGCTCTACGACGGCTCGTTCGTCGAATGGAGCAACGACCCGGTCGCGCCGGTCGCAACCCCCTGATCTGAGCGAGGACCGACTGCCCCCCATTC
>JBAQWH010000536.1:0-5712 GCA_049298815.1 Thermoanaerobaculia bacterium
GGAGGCGGCGCTGCGGTTCCTCGAGTCGGTGCTGGGACCCTCCGATCGCGCGTTCATCATGGCGTTTCATTCAGAGGGGCGCCTGCTCCAGCCGCCGACGAGCGACCACGAGCTGCTCCGCCGCACGATCATGTCGTTGCAGCTGCAGCCGCAGGCTCCGACCGCGGTGCACGACGCGATGATCCTCGGCCTGCTCCAGTTCGAAGGCGTCCGCGGTCGGCGGGCTCTCATCATGTTCACCGACGGACTCGATCAGGGCAGCCGCTACAACGCCGACGACCTGACCGCGATGTCGCGGCGGAGCAACGTGCCGGTGTACATCGTCACGCCACCGCTCCCGACGGTCGCGACAGTGCGGCAGTCGGTCGCGACGCCGACGGTGCGGCCCGACTCCCAGCCGGGGGTCGCCAGGCCGCCGACCATGACGCCGATCGTGATACGGAAACTCGAGCCGCGCGCCGAGAAGCTCTACGAGGTCGCGGATGCGAGCGGCGGACGGCTACACGAAGTCGGAAGGCTCGGCGCCCTCGGAAAGATCTACGACTCGATCGGCGAGGCACTCGAGGCGCAGGCGCTCGTCACGATCCGCACCGATCCGGCCACGAAGGAGAACGAGTGGCGCACGATCGACGTCGACATCGCCGGAGCCGAAGTGCGCGCCCCCGCGGGGTACTTCGCGCCGAGGTGAGGACTAGAGTCCCTGGGTGTCATCCTGAGTAGGAGAACGGTGTCGCCGGCGCCGTTGCCGACGAAAAGGACACGCGAACCCTCACTCGGCGCCTTGACGGTGATACTCCGTGCTCCTCTGTGTTCTCTGTGCCTCTGTGGTGAATCCACGTTCGTTTCACCACGGAGACACAGAGAACACAGAGGGTGCACAGAGGGCGATGCGGGCGAGATCTCGCCATGCGCCATCCCGAGGCCAACCTCGTGTCATGAGAAGTCGCCGATGGCGGCGAAGGACTCCCGTACTCGTTTGCCTGTGGGCGGGGGGTCCTTCACCGCGCTCCGCTCCTTCGTCGCTCCGCCGGCTCAGGATGACACTGGTGCCAGTCCCGCGATCCAGCTCTCCCACTGCTGCATCCGGGCGGCGAACTCCTCGGACGTCCGCTCTCGTGCGTATGCGTTGCCTTCCTCGGAGATTCCGACGAAGGTGTAGCGGACGGAGACCTTCGTCTCATCGTGCGTGACGGCGTCGCAGGCGACGCTCACCGTGACGGCGGCGTTGCCGGCATCGACCCGGTGATAGGTGACGCGATGCGCGGCGCGATCGAGCTTCGCGACGAACCAGATGGACTCCTGCTCGCCGCTCTTCGTCCTGAAAACGAGTCCTTCTTCCCACTCGGCGCCGGCGGGATGGATCAGTTCGGGCTTCCAGCCGGGGACCCAGGCCTCCTCCCCTCGCGGCGAGAACAGCGGGAAGGCGTCGTCCGGTGAGCGGTCGACGCGGAACGATCCCTCGAGCGTGACGGACGCGGACTCAAACGGCATTCGGTGCCTCCTGTCGCGGAGAGTACCGCACGCACGTCGCGCACTTCTCAGTGCGCGAGCTTCACGCGTGCGAGCATGAGCGCGACCTCGGCATCTTCACGACTCCGGACCGGAAACCGGATGCCGCGCCCCTCAGCGTAGGGGCGGGCCGCGTCGAGCTCCGCGACGATTGCTTCGGGTAACCCGGATTGGTGCGCCGCGCTCACCGCGCGCTCGCCGAGGACGACGCCGACCAGAAAGTGGCCGTCCTGCGGGATGAGATAGAGGATGACGCGAGCCTTGCGCTTGACCCGCATCGACCAGCCGTACTTCGCGCCGGCGAAGGCCCATTCGGCGATCGACGCATCGTGGTCTTTTGCGAGGGTCTGGACAATCGCAGCCCAGAAAGGCGCGGTGCCGCCGAGACAGGCGTTGAGCTGGTCGGGGGCGGGCTGACGGGACTTGTCGTCGAATGCACTGAGCGCCATCGATCCTCGCGTGCGGCGCATGTGACGCCGCGCGCGAGGATCGTACTTCAGGCGATCAACGTGAGGAGACGACGTCCTGCGGCAGCTTGACGGTCATGCCGGAGGTGGGAGCGGTCTTGAGGTCGAAGCCGTTCATGTTCGCGACGGCCTCGGCGTCGTTCGCGTTGCCGGTCGCGCGGCGGGCGACGTCGGCCCACGACTCACGCGACTTCACGGTCCCGATCTTCATCCTCGGCGGCTGCGCGGCCTGCGCACGGTTCCGGTCGATCGTCGTCCGCCGGAGCACCTCGGTCAGCGGGCTCTCGGTACGGCTCAGCGACGGAGCCAGGAACATGAAGACCGTGACGTGGTCGCCGTGCCGGAACTGCGTGGTCTCGACGCCGACCTGTCCGGCCTGCGTCTGCCCCGCCCAGGCATCGATCGCGAAACGCTCCCCGGTGCCGGTCGCAGCTTCACGGGAGCCGGCGTACTGCAGCCCCATCTTCGCGAAACCGTTCCGAACCGCGTCCTGCACGTTCGATCCCTGCAGCTGGTTGATGTCGACTTCCTGCGCGACGAACGACATCGAGCCTGCCTGGTTTCCTCGCGGCGCCATCGAGAAGAGCACTCCCTGCCCGGCCGTCGCCTGCCATCCGTTGGGAGGCGGGATGATCAGCCCGTGGGTTCGGTCGTAGACGGTGCCGTCGCGGATGACCGTCGTCTGCGTGCTGTTGCCGGTGACGATCCCGTCGAGAAGGGAGACGTAGCCACGGCGGTTCGGCGGATCCGAAGGAACCGGCCCGGCAGCGCGGAGCTCGGCGAGCTTGCTCTGAACGTCACGGACGCGCTTCGCCGGGTCCGGATGGGAGAGGAAGTACTGGTCGATCCCCGACGCCGGGTTCTTGTTGAGGCGCATGAGGACCATCAGCATCTGCTCGGCGCCGACCGGGTTGTAGTTCGCCTTCGCGATGTACCCGGTGCCGACGAGGTCGGCCTCGGTCTCGTGCTGTCGCGAGTACCGCTGGAAAAGCAGTCCGAGCGCGATCTCGGCGATCTGACCGTACTGCTGCAGAACCTGTGGTCCTGCCACCACGGCGCCGAGCACCATCCCGAACTGAGCGAGCTGCTGCTTCGTGATCTGCTGGGCCGAGTGCCTCGCGGTGACGTGGGTGATCTCGTGCCCGATGACGCCTGCGAGCTCATCCTCGGAGTTGATCTGCTCGAGCATCCCGCGGGTGATGTAGATGTAGCCACCCGGGACCGCCATCGCGTTGATCATCGGCGTATCGAGGATGGTGAAGGTCCAGGGGAGGTTCGGGCGATCGGAGACGGCGGCGATCCGCTTGCCGACCCGATCGACGAGCCGGTTGAGCTCCGGCTTCTCGTCGTAGACCCCGAACTGGCGGATGATCTCCGGATGGGCCTGCTGGCCCATCGCGACTTCCTGGCCCTCGGAGACCAGGTTGATCTGGCGTTTTCCTGTGACCGGGTTCGTCGCGCAGGAGACGACTGTCATCAGCAGAATGGCCAGCAGGTAGGTTCGATTCGTACGCATCACAGACTCCTCGGGCTCGTGTCAGTGCAACTGAGCTGCCCGGATTGGGGGGTCCCTCGGTCCCTCGGTTCCTAAGTCCCTCGGGGTTCCTCGGGGTTCCTCGGAGAGGCTGGGGGGTGCCTCGCGGCAACCCGGTCGGGAGCCCAGACCTGCAAGTCCGAAAAACCCGAGGAACCCGAGGAACCCCAGGAACCCGAGGAACCCGAGGACCCCTCACTTGGTCGGCGGCTTGTAGCTGTCGCACCTCACGAGGAACCAGCTTGCGGCGTTGCAGACGAGGTCGTAGGCGCGGCTCGACTTCACGGATGAACAGACGCTCGGTCCGGTCAGCTTGTACTGGAAGCCGTCGCTGTTCGACCAGTCGCGCGGCACCGGTACCGAGGCGGTCAGTGTTTCCACCCAGGGGCCGCCATACTTCGACGTTCGAGCGAAATAGAGGGAGAACCCCTCGATCGTCACACCCTTGTTCATGAAGGTGAAATCGACGCGGTTGTTGTAGGTGGTGTTGTCGTCGCGCCACCGGCACCAGGACGGCAGTTCCCTGCACCACATCTCCTCGGAGTGGAACTTGTCGCCGATGACCGTGCCGAGGAAGAGGTCGTCGGTCGAGCCCTCCCACATCGCGCACCGGTTGTCGGAGCCCTGCCCGACGCACGTAGTCCAACCGCCGCCTGAGACCGGCTCCTTCATTGATTGGACGGCCGCGTGGGCGAAGCACTTGTACATGGCTCCCGTCGTGATCGTGACTTCGTTGGACGACGCGCTGCTGCCCGAGGGCATATTGGCGTCGACGAACGTGACCACGAGGATGCGCCCCTTCGCCGCGGCCACGTCCTCGATCGTGTAGGTGTTCGAGCTCTTCGTGAGCTGCGCGAGCTCCTTCTTGTCCTTGAGGTCGTAGACGTACACGGTCTGCCCGTCAATCAGGTTCTCGGCCATGATCGGCAGAGGTGTCTTCTCGGTGACCGAGACGTTCATCAGGTCGAACTTGTACGCGATCGACGAGAGCGGATATGCGCCGAACTTGAACGTGTGCGACAGCGACGCGGAGTCCTTGATCGTCGCACTCGCCGCGGACGACGCCTGCCCGACGCACCCCGGGAGTGCGATGCCGGTGAAGAAGTCCTTCGCAAACCGCGTCCAGTAGTCGGAGACGCTGGCTCCGACTGCACTCTGGAACGCGTCGAGCTCGCTCGAGCCGTTCTTCATGTTGTCCCAGATCGTCCTGACGAACGGGTCGTTCTGTACGGACGACTGATCGGTCCTGTACTTGAGCACTGCCGCCGCGCCGTAGCCGTGGTTCTGCAGCTTCCGTTGACCCTCTCCTTCGACCGCACTTCCGCCGGCGTTGAAGAGGCCCCGCCAGGCGAACTGGTAGTCGCCCGACATCACGCCCGGGCAGCTGCCCGCCACGAAGACCGTCTCGAACCAGACGGCCGACGCCTCCTTCATCCATAAGCCGCGGCTCGGGTTCGTCAGCGTCGACGGGAGGTACAGCTCCTGAAGGAAGTGGAACAGCTCGTGACCGATTGCACCGCGCAGAGTCGAATCCGATGAGGAGTAATCGCTGTTGAGCCGTATGAAATCGGTGAAGACCCAGCCGGTGCCGCACGGGTCGAGCCGCGAGTTCTGCTCGCCGACCGGATCGAGTGCGCCGGTGCCGAGGCTCGCGACGTAGACCGGGATTTTCACGAACCCGCCCGACGCCCGGCAGCCCCACGAGAATCCGAAGGCGTTGAGGCGTTCATACGCCTGCTCGAGGATGCTCAGCGCGCTCTGCGCCCAGCTCAGATGGGTCGAGGGGAAGTAGATGTTGAAGTGATCGCTGGTGAGCGAGGTCTTCCGGACCACCTTCATCTCGCGCTGGATGTCGCCGCTGTAGACGTCCGAGGCGATACGGCCGGCGCTCGCGCTGGCGAGCGCTCCGGCGCCTGACGACTTCGGCAGCGTGGCCTTCACGTTGCGGCCCGACACGGTGGCCGGGATCAGGAACGGCAGCGATCTCACGTTGAAGTCGCGGTTCATCGCGGCGCCGGTGAACGACACGTACACCGCCTCGCCGGAGCCGAGGCCCGAGGGGGCCGTGTCGAGGTCGACCGAAAGCGACAGGTCGGCGTTGAGCGTCGACGGCAGCCCTTTGACATAGAAGGTCGGAGAGAGGTCGCCGCTCATCTGGCTCGAGGACGACTGGATGACGGAGACGGTCGAGCTGCTGCCGAA
>JBAQWH010000537.1:0-7090 GCA_049298815.1 Thermoanaerobaculia bacterium
TGGAGTGCGGCGCCCGCAGGCGCCGCTTTCGCGGGCAGTGAGCGCGCGCGAGGGTCGCGGCGTCGGTGACGACTGCAGGCGGTGGAGAATGCCCTCCGCAAAGGAACAAAGCGGCGCCTGCGGGCGCCGCACTCCAAAGAGGACGCCCGCTCGCGGAGCACCTCGCGAAATCCCCCTGCGAGCCGTCGTTCATGTGATCATGATCACCAGACGTTGTGCGCACCCTAGCTTGCAGCGCCGACCCAAACGAACGAGACTCGCCCAGCATGCAGGAAGCCCCGATCGAGGTGGAGTCCCTCGCCCGCCGCTATGGCAGGCGGTGGGCGCTTTTGGACCTCACGTTCGCGATCCCCGCCGGCAGCGTCGTCATGGTTGCGGGGAGAAACGGCTCCGGCAAGTCGACTCTGTTCCGGGTTCTCGGGACAGCGATCCGCCCCGACCTCGGCCAGGCCAGGATCGCGGGCTTCGACGTCGTCCGGCAGCGCCAGGACGTCCGCAGGCTGACGGCGCTGCTCAGCCATTACTCCTATCTGTACGAAGCACTTACGCCTCGAGAGAACCTCAAAGTCGTCGCCGATCACCTCGGATTCGGCCACGAGCTGATCGTGCCGCTCCTCGAGCGTGTTCTCCTCGCGCACCGCGCCGATGACCCGGTCTCGACGTTTTCCGCCGGCATGAGGAAGCGGCTCTCCTTCGCGCGGGTTCTGCTGCAGAGGCCGCGGCTCGTTCTGCTCGACGAGCCGTACGGCGCACTCGATCCCCCCGGATTCGCACTGGTCGACGACGTGGTTCGCGAGCTCAAAGCCTCCGGTACGACGGTCATGATGGCGACCCACCAGGTCGCCCGCAGCGCCGCGCTTGCGGACCTCGGGATGTTCCTCAACTCCGGCCGCCTCGCCTGGCTCGGCCCGGCTTCCGAAGCGGTGGCCAACGAAGCGAAGGCGATCGGGGCGGAGGCCAGCCGATGATCGCCGCCCTCCGCAAGGAGCTGCTGATCCAGTGGCGGACGCGCGCGCAGCTGCTCGCGGTCTTCGTGTTCGGCGCTGCCTCGCTGCTGCTGTTCAGCTTCGCCATCGGCCCGAACTCGCAGGCGCTGCGGACCTTCTCCGCCGGCTTCCTCTGGCTGGGGCTGCTGCTCTCCTCGACCTTGACGCTCTCGGAGAGCTTCCACGCCGAGATGGAGCATCACGCGCTCGAGGGGCTGCTGCTGCTGCCGTCCGATCCGCGCGCGCTGTACTACGGAAAGACGATCGCCAACTGGATTCAGCTGACGATCCTCGGAACCGCGCTGGTCCCCGTGATGGTCGTGCTCTACGACGCCGGGACCACCAACGTTCTGCAACTGTTCGTGATCATCATGCTCGGGGCCGCCGGACTGTCGGCGCCGGGTACGTTGTACGCTGCAATGACGGCGCAGGTGAGGGCGAAACAGACTCTCCTCCCTTTGCTGTTGTTCCCGCTGATCGTCCCTGCCCTGCTGGCTTCGGTGAAGGCGACTTCGCTGACCATCCTGGGCGATCCGATGCAGCAGGCGAGATCGTGGATTCTCCTGCTGGCGGCGTTCGACCTGATCTACTGGTCCCTATGCGGCCTGCTGTACGGCCGTGTCGTTGAAGAGTGAGGAAGCCTATGGAGATCGTGGAGTTCCGTTACCGGCGGATGCCGTACGTGCTGATTGCGGTCGGCGTCGTCTGCCTGCTCATCGGGTCGTACTTTGGCCTGTTCGTCGCCCCGGCCGAGAGGTACATGGGCGAGGTGCAGCGCATCATGTACGTCCATGTACCGACCGCGTGGAACGCCCTGCTCGCGGTCACGTTCGCGTTCGGTTGTGCGATCGCCTTTCTGTTCAAGGGCGATTTCAAGTGGGATGCGCGTCTGGAGGCGTCGGTCGAAGTCGGCGTCCTGCTCGCGTTTCTGCTCTGTTGTCAGGGAGCGATCTGGGCGAAGCCCACGTGGGGTGTCTGGTGGGACTGGGATCCGCGCCTGACGACCACGGCCGTGCTGCTCTTCGCGTTCCTCGGCATTCTCGCTCTCCGGAAGTTCGTCGACGATCCGGTCAAGCGCGGGATCTGGTCGGCGGTCGCGACGATCATCGCGTACGTCGACGTGCCGATCGTCTACTTCTCGGTCCGCTGGTGGAACTCGCTGCACCAGCTCCAGTCGACGCCGGACACGGTGTCGCCCCTTTTCATCATTCCCCTCCGGCTGAATGCGTTCGGCGTTCTGTTCGTCATGGCCGGACTCATCATGTTGCGAACCCGCCTCGCGGGGCTGCGCCTGCAGCACGAGATGGCGGCACCGCCGGTCTTTACCGGTGAGGAAGCAGGAGAGCTCGCATGACAGGCGGAGTCGTTGTTGGTGGCTGGGAGTATGTCTGGATGGCGTACGGCTTGACGGCCTCGGCGCTGATCATCTACGGCGTGACATTGTTCGCAAAGCTCCGCCAGGAGCTGAAGCACTCCATGGAAGGTGACTCGAAATGACGACCATGACGGCCAGTGACGCGCTCCGCAAGAAGTCGCGACTCTTCATGCTCGGCGCGGTTGCAGTCGCCCTCATCGCATTCGCGGTGATCGCGGCGAGCGGCATCAACGAGAATCTCGTCTACTACTGGACGCCGACCGACCTGCAGGCTGCGGGTGACAAGGCGTACGGCGCGACCATCCGTCTCGGCGGCATGGTCGCTCCCGGAACGATCAAGAAGATCCCCGGCAGCACCGGCATCGAGTTCGACGTCAGGGACGCCAACGGGGTGGTCCACGTCAAGACCGCCGGCGTGCCGCCGCAGATGTTCCGCGACAACATCGGCGTGGTGGTCGAGGGGACGATGGTCCGCGGCGGCCACTTCCAGAGCAACCGCCTGATGGTCTCGCACAACAACGAGTACAAAGCGCCCGAGAGCGGGCACCCGGTCGACCAGAAAGCCATCGAGAAGATGATCAAGTCGGCCGAGGCAGCCGAAGGAAAGTAGATCCCCCGATGGCCAACCTGGGACGTACCCTCATTCTTCTCTCGCTGTTTCTGTCGGCAGCCGGCGCGCTGATCGCGTTCGTGGCCGGCCGCACCCGCTCGCTCGAAGGGCTCAAGTGGGCACGCCGGTTCGCGTACGGCTACTCGGCCGTGATCATCGGCGCGGGGCTGTTGATGGAAGTCGCGCTGCTCCGGCACGACTTCTCGGTCAGCTACGTCGCGCAGGTCGGCTCGCGAACCGTTCCGACCTGGGTCACGATCGTCAGCCTCTGGTCGTCGCTCGAAGGGTCGATCCTCTTCTGGGGCTTCGTCCTCGGCGTCTACGTCCTGATCGCGACGCTCTTCACCCGCGGGAAGTACACGGAGTACATGCCGGACGCGATCGGTGTCTGGCTCGCTTCGGCGGCATTCTTCAGCTTCCTGATCGCCGGCCCGGCGAACCCGTTCATCAACGTGCCGAACCCGCCGTTCGACGGTCCCGGTCCGAATCCTCTGCTCCAGAACCACGTGCTGATGGCGGTCCACCCGCCGTTCCTCTACCTCGGCTACGTCGGCTTCACGATCCCGTTCGGCTTCGCGGTCGCCGCGCTGCTCAAGGGGCGGATGGGCCCGACGATCCTCAAGCCTCTGCGCGAGTCGCTGATGCTGCCGTGGATCTTCATGAGCATCTCGATCATGCTCGGCGGCTGGTGGGCGTATGAAGTCCTCGGATGGGGCGGCTACTGGGCGTGGGATCCGGTCGAGAACGCGTCGCTGCTGCCGTGGCTCACGGCGACCGCGGCGCTGCACTCGATCATAGTGGTCGAGCGGCGCGGAATCCTGAAGGGCTGGACCGTCACGCTCGTCCTCGCGACGAACCTGCTGGTCATCCTCGGCACGTTCATGACGCGCTCCGGCGTCTTCAACTCGGTCCACTCCTTCACGCAGAGCGCGATCGGCCCGACGATCCTCGGGTTCCTCGCGGCGTGCCTCGTCCTCTCGATCGGCCTCCTCGCGTTCCGCATCGACAAGCTCGAAGCGGAAGGGAAGATGGAGAGCGCGGTGAGTCGTGAGGGGATGTTCCTGATCAACAACCTCCTCTTCGTGCTGCTGACGTTCACCGTCCTGATCGGCACGGTCTTCCCGCTCATCGTCGAGGCGCTCAACGGCAAGCAGATGAGCGTCGGCCGGCCGTACTTCGACCGGATGGTCATTCCGACAGGCGCCATGCTGCTGTTCATCCTCGGCATCGGACCGGCCCTGCCGTGGGGCCGCGCGACGAAGGAGCAGCTCAAGCGTGCGCTGCTGCCGCCGCTCATCGGTGCAGTCGTGTTCCTGGCGGCCGGCTTCGCGGTTGGCTCCCGCTCGCCCTGGACGCTGTTGACGCTCGCCTTCGGCGGCTACGCGGCGTGGGTCACGATCGGCGCGATGTTCGTCCCGATGATCCAGCGGATGCGGCGCGGCGAGCCGGTGATGGCGGCGTTCGTCGACGGGCAGCTGCGCAAGGGAAGCCGTCGCTTCGGCTCGTACATCGCGCACGCGGCGGCGGTCATGGTGATCATCGCGATCGCGGTGAGCACGTCGATGCGGCAGCAGACCGAGCTGCAGTTCGTCAAGGGGCAGACGGTCCACGTGTCCGGCCATGACCTCACCTTCCTCGGCATCGAGGAGCGCACCGAGCCGCACCGGACCTCCACAGTGGCGCGGTTCACGCTCGCACGCGACGGCAAGCAGCTCGCGACGCTCGAGCCGCGCATGAACCAGTACGAGATGATGCGCGAGCCGATCGGCTCGCCCGACGTCTACACGACCGCCGGCGGCGACTTCTACATGTCGATCGCCAGCCTCGACCCGGTCAGCCAGACGGTCGCGATAACCGTCTTCGCCACGCCCCTGATGGCCTGGCTCTGGATCGCCGTGATCCTGATGGGCTTCGGCGGCCTGGTCACGCTGCTCCCGTCGCGCCAGCGCGCTGCGGCCCGCGTCGAAGTGAAGGAGACGGTCGTCAGCGGAACTCCGGAGACAGTATGAACAAGGCAGTCCTCGCGGTCGGGATCCTGATCACGGCGGCGGTCGTCGGCGTCCTCTTCGTCGGCCTCGGCAAGAACCCGAACGAGATCCGGTCGCCGCTCATCGGCAAGGCCGCGCCGTCCTTCGCCCTGCGCGAGGTCGGCACGGGCCGCACGATCGACGTCGCGCAGTTCAAGGGGAAACCGGTCGTCATCAACTTCTGGGCGACGTGGTGCAGCCCCTGCTGGGAAGAGCATCCGACGCTCGTCGCCACCGCGAACGCGTTCCAGCCGAACGTGCAGTTCGTCGGCGTCGTCTTCCAGGACACCGAAGAAAAGATCCAGAGCTTCCTGAACGCGCGCGGCTCCAGCTACCCGACCCTCGTCGACGAGAAGGGGAAGACCGCAATCGCCTACGGCGTTGGCGGGGTCCCCGAGACGTTCTTCCTCGACAGGAACGGGACGATCGTCGCGAAGCACAGCGGGCCGCTCGACGACGACATGATTCGCGCCAACCTGATGAAGGCGATGCAATGAAAACTCGCGCTATCGCGCTCCTGCTGATCACCCTCCTCGCGTCGGTTGCCGGCGCGCAGACGCCCCCGATCGAGGGCGCCCTCAAGGTCCCCGACGCTGCGCAGTTCGTCGGCCAGCCGAAGGGGACACCTCTCACCGGCGCCGAGCTCGCGAACCGCACGCACCAGGTCGGCAGCAAGGTCCGCTGCCCGGTCTGCCAGGGACTGTCGGTCGCCGATTCGCCGTCGGAGATGGCGGTCAACATGAAGGAGCAGGTGCGCGAGCTCCTCGCTCGCGGCTACACCGAAGAGCAGATCCTCAAGTACTTCGAGCTCTCGTACGGCCAGTTCGTGCTGCTCGAGCCGAAGTTCGAAGGGGTCAACGCGCTCGTCTGGCTGCTGCCGGGGATCGCACTGCTGATCGGCGGCGTCATCGTCTTCTTGAAGATCCGGAACCTCGAGCAGTCGCCAAAGACGGCTGCAGCGGCGGGGCCGGTCGCACCGGAGGGTAGCGAACCCGCTCCCGCCGACCCGTACCTCGACCGCGTGCGGGAGATGGTCAGCGGAGGCAAACAGTGAACACACCGACCGACTGGGTCGCACCGATCGCGATCCTCGCAGGCGGCCTGATTCTCGGGCTCCTCTTCGTCTGGTTCTTCGGCCGCCGGAAGGCGTCCGCGCCCTCGATCGGAAGCGACCGCGACCTCGAGGTGAAGGACCTCGTGGCCAAGCGCGACGCGCTCATCGCGCAGCTCCGCGAGCTCGATACCGACTCGCAGCTCGCCCCCGACCAGCTCGCACGGGAGCGCTCGCGCCTCGAGCTCGAGACGGCCGAGGTCCTCAGGGCGCTCGATCAGCACAAGCCCGGCAAGGGCGGCAGAGGTTCAGCCGCACCGGCTGCGGCCGCCGTCGAAGCTCCCGCATTTGAGGAGTCGGCACCGGCTTCCGCGATGAACCCCGCGCTCAAGGGGTTCCTCTGGGGAACGCTCTCGGTCGCGTTGATCGCGACCCTCGCCTGGTTCGTCACGAAAGACTCGACGCCGCGCGAGCCCGAAGGGGCGATGACCGGCGGACAGCCTGCGATGGGCGCACCGGGCCAGCCGAACCCGGTGGTCCTCCAGCTCGAGGAAGCCGTCAAGAAGAGCCCGGAAGATCTCGAGCTGCGCACGAACCTGGCGCAGGCCTATCTCGAGAGCGACAACCTGATGGGGGTGTTCGAGCAGACGAAGTACGTCCTCGAGCGCTCGCCCGAGCATAGCCGCGCGCTGACGTTCCAGGCGCTCGTCCGCGTCGCGATGGGCGAGATGCCGGCCGCACTCCAGATGCTCGACAAGGCGACGAAGTCCGACCCGAAGAACATGGACGGCTGGCTCGCGCTCGCCTGGATCCAGACGCAGAACGACGAGACGGCCAAGGCCGATCAGACGATCGCCAGCGCCGTGAAGGCGTCCCCCGAGGAGAAGCAGCGGATCGAGGCGACCTACGCCGAGATGAAGCGGGTGAACGCGCAGATGGCGAAGCAGCCGGGCGGCGCGACCGCGGCCGGCGGGCAGATGCCCGAGGGACATCCGCCGATCGACGGGAAACCGGCACCGGCCCAGACGACCACCATGACGC